>JAFLBT010000115.1 GCA_017302935.1 Flavobacteriales bacterium
TTATTTGGGTTTATTTGTTTTGCCTTTCTTTATAATTTCTACTGTATTATATTTAAAAAAAGGAAGTTTGAAAAACCAAAGACTTACTGCAACTTCAATTATCTTTTTTTTATTATGTATCCCGCTTTTTGGTTTTAACATTGGCATTGAACCACAGCAATATTTGCCTAAAGAGTGGTACGACAGATATGGTATTGAAGAAAAAGTTACTGTAAAATTGCCATATAGTTTTAAATATAAATCAACTGAAAAAATGAGTAATGAAGCATATAGTTTTGTAAAATCTAAAGATTATTATTCAGCAATTTTAACATTTGAAAAAGCTTTAAAAATAGAACCTGAAAATCCAATGTTATTACTAGAAATTTCGAGTTGTTATGCAAATGTAAATAAATTAGAAAAAGCAATTAACTATTTAAATGTAGCCATCAATATTGACAGTACATATGAAGGTCTTTATAATAATAGGGGATTGTTATATCATAAATTAAATGATGATGATAAGGCTATAAAAGATTTTGAAACAGCAATTAAAATTAATCCGAATCAATCATTTTTATATGCAAATTTAGCTATATCATTATACCAAAGTAATAAGTATTCTGAAGCCTGTTTAGCTATACAAAAAGCAAAACAGTTAGGGTTTAAAATTGATGAAAGTAAAACGATAAGAAATATAAATAAAGAAATTTGTAAATAATTAGAACCCTCGAAGAGTTTCAAACTTTAGAGGGTTAGAAGATTAATTACCAACAATCTCCTTTTTCAAATGCTCACTATCCCACGCATGGTCTGCTGCAGAAAAATTGATATGCATATCGTTTTTGAGCAATTGTTCCTGCATTTCAATTTCATCTTTCACCGTGGCCAAATACGCCATTTTATCGTGACGTTTGGCGGCTAATTTGCGTATGGCGGCTTCATCGTATTTGATAAACCGTTGCCCTTGTCGCGTTGCCGAGTATTTACGGTGACCAAGTTGGGTTAAAGCATCAACGCCCAAATGTACCGCAGTATAGAGGGTTTCTCTATATATTTTCTCAACTCCATGGTCAATTAATTCATACGCATCCACTCGGTTGCGAGCACGTGTAAGAATGTTGAGGTTTGGAAAATGCTTGCGAAGAATTTCCACTACACTTAGGTTTACTTCCGGGTTATCAATTGCTGCGATAAATAATTTTGCATCTTCTGCTCCGGCAGCTTTTAATAATTCGAGTCGGGTAGCATCACCATAATATACTTTGAATCCCATTTTTCGGAGTAAATCTACGCGGTCAGAATCATGATCTAAAATGGTTGCTTGAACGCCGTTAGCTTTTAATAAACGACCAATTGTACTTCCAAAATGTCCAAAACCGGCAATTATTACTTCGTTATGTTCATCAATGTCGTCATGTTTTTTGGTTTCTTTTTCTTTTACACCAAAATAGGGATCAATCCATTTTTCATTGATTAATAAAAGAAAAGGAGTCGAAAGCATACTTAACGCAATAATCGCCATCATTTGATTGGCTAAAATGGTGGGTAGAATGTTCAATTGCATCGAGAAACTTAAAATCACAAACCCAAATTCTCCGGCTTGACTCAAACCAAAGGAAAACAATAAGTTTTGGTCGGAACTCTTTTTATATATTTTCCCAATGCCAAATAACACCAGAAATTTTACAGCCGTAAGTACCGCTCCAAACAATAAGATGAATAAAGGATTTTCAATGATCAATTGAAAATTAATAGATGCTCCCACACCAATAAAAAATAAGCCTAACAGTAATCCTTTGAAAGGAGCAATGTCACCTTCCAGTTCATGGCGAAACTCGGAATTAGCCAATACTACCCCCGCTAAAAAAGCACCCAATGCCGGACTTAATCCCACTAATTGCATCAAATAAGAAACGGCCACCACTAACAAAAGGGCAGAAGCGGTAAACAATTCCTGTAGCCTTGTTTTGGCTACCATTCGTAGCATTGGAATGATAATCAAACGGCCACTGAAATAAACAAAAACAATGGTCCCGATAACAATTAAGGTTTGTAACCATGCGTCAAAATCACTTATGTATGAGGTATGATTTCCACCTGTTTCGGTCACATTTCCCGATACTAACAACGGAATAATTGCTAAAATCGGAATGACTGCAATATCTTGAAAAAGCAAAACTGCAAAAGAAGAACGACCCATTGAGGTTTGTGACAATCCTTTTTCTTTGAGTGTTTGAAGGACAATTGCCGTTGATGAAAGCGATAGTGAAAGAGCAATTACCAGTGTGGTTTGCCAATTCCAATCCAAAATCATCTGGCAAAGTAAAAATACCAAGAAAGTAGTGCCAATCATTTGTAATGAACCCATTCCGAGAATGAATTTTCGCATTTTCCAGAATTTATAAGGGTCTAATTCTAATCCGATTAAGAAGAGCATCATTACTACTCCAAACTCAGCAAAGTGCATGATGTCTTGACCCTCTGAACCGATAAAACCCAAAACAAATGGTCCAATGATAATACCTGCAAATAAATAGCCTAAAATTGAACTGAGTCCCATTTTTTTTGCAATAGGAACACACACAATAGCAGAAGTCAAATAAATAATTGCTTGTACAAAAAATCCGTTATCCATGGCTAATAAGTTGTTTAGATATCCATTGGTTGAGATAATGGAAGGTATTAATTTCTTCTAAATTGAAATCATTTTTACTCAGATGAGTCAATAATTGAGCATACAGTTTTGCTATTTCTTCAATATCGTTTCCTTTCATTTGATGTGTACCATGCACTACAAAGGGAGGCAAATAGTTCATTTTACATACCTTAGCCGATTGAATAAAAGGCTGTAACAATTCCGGAATCGTATAGCGATCTTTTCCGGTTGCACAATAGTTTTCTTGAGCTCCTCCCGTTGTAATGACTTGAAACACTGTTTTTCCGGCTAAGGCATTTCCGTTTTTTCCATACGCCCAGCCATGTTCTAAAACCATGTCTATCCATTGTTTTAATAAGGGCGGACAACTGTACCAATATAAAGGGTGATGCCAAATGATAATATCGTGTTGTTCTAACAGTTTTTTTTCACGGTTTACATCAATATCAAATTCCGGATACTCTTCATATAAATCGTGAAAAGTAATGTTTTTTGATGATGGAATATGTTTGACCAATGCCTGGTTGGCATAGGATTTCTCCAATAAAGGATGGGCAAATAGAATTAAGATGTTGTGTTCACTCATGCCCTAAAAATATAGCTTTTTTTTGAAATAAAAAAGTAGCCCTCGAAGGGTTTCAATCTTTTTAGGGTTAAAAATGCCTTAAATTCCTAAATAATTAGATGGTGTGATGCGAAGCAACTCTTCTTTAACGGACTCACTCACTTCTAAACTTTTTATAAAAGCATGAATGGAAGCCTGATTCATTATTTCATTAGTGCGGGTTAAGCCTTTCAACGCTTCATACGGATTTGGATATCCTTCTCTTCTTAGAATGGTTTGAATAGCTTCTGCAACAACCGCCCAATTTTGTTCTAAATCAGCGGCTAGTTTTGATGGATTCAATAATAATTTGTCCAATCCTTTTAAAGTAGCTTCAAAACCAATTAAGGTATGACCGATGGGAACGCCAATATTACGTAAAACGGTGCTGTCAGTCAAATCACGTTGCAAACGAGAAAGCGGAAGTTTTGCTGCTAAATGTTCAAAAAGTGCATTAGCAATTCCTAAATTTCCTTCAGAGTTTTCAAAATCGATAGGGTTTACTTTATGCGGCATGGCGGAAGAACCAATTTCACCGGCTTTAATTTTTTGTTTGAAATAATCCATTGAAACATACGTCCACACATCGCGGTCTAAATCAATCAAAATGGTATTGATGCGTTTTAAACAATCAAAAAAAGCAGCCATGTGGTCATAATGTTCAATCTGTGTGGTTGGAAACGAATGATGTAATCCAAGCGTTTCTTCTACAAAAGCAGTACCAAATTTTCTCCAATCGAATGAAGGATACGCCACATGATGAGCATTGTAATTACCGGTAGCACCACCAAATTTGGCCGCAAAAGGGATATTGAACAACAAACGCATTTGTTCTTCTAATCGTTCCACAAAAACGCCAAATTCTTTTCCTAATCGGGTAGGAGAAGCGGGTTGACCGTGGGTTCTGGCCAACATAGGAACATCTTTCCATTCTTGGCTCAAGTCTTTTAACTTGGCAATTACATTCACCAATACAGGTAAATATACATTTTCAAACGATTCTTTTAATGAAAGCGGAATAGCAGTATTATTAATGTCTTGAGACGTTAATCCGAAGTGAATGAATTCTTTATAGGCTTGTAAACCCAATTGGTCAAACGCATTTTTAATAAAATATTCCACCGCTTTCACATCGTGATTGGTCGTTTTTTCAATTTCTTTGATGGAAAGAGCATCTGCCGTTGAGAAATTTTTGTATAAATCACGAAGCTTTTCAAAAACTGAATGATCAACCGATTGCAATTGTGGTAATGGCAGTTGACAAAGAGCAATAAAATATTCAATTTCTACTAAAACCCTATATTTAATAAGTGCTTCTTCAGAAAAATAATTGGCTAAAGCAATGGTTTTATTGCGGTATCTACCATCAATGGGTGAAATGGCTGTTAATTCGTTTAAAGTCGTCATGTGTTGTGTTGTTGAGTGGTTCCGAATCGTTTCGAAAATAAGGTGCAAATATACGCCTTAAACGTGAATTGAAAAAGAAAACAAATAGTTCTATTTCAAAAGAAACTTGATTTAATTATCCAACAAAAAGGATTTTAATTTTTCACGAACAATTTTCATTCCTTCCGAACCGGAAAGTGGAATAATTTCCAATGGATTTGCTAATTCAACAACGGTTGCCGGTTTGGGGTCAATGTAAAATACGGGTACATTTGGTTGCGTGTAATGCATGATTCCTGCTGCGGGATACACTTGAAGTGAAGTACCGATGACCAAAAAAATATCCGCTTCCTCAGCTTGTTCTATTGCCAATTCGATAGCCGGCACATCTTCGCCAAACCAAACAATATGCGGTCGCATTCGGAAGCCATTTGGGTCTTTGTGTTCTGACGTTAAATCGTCCATCCATTCTAAAATATACGAAGGATTTTGAGTACTTCTCACTTTATTGAGTTCACCATGCAAGTGAAGCACATTTGTACTACCGGCTCTTTCGTGTAAATTATCTACGTTTTGAGTGATGATTTGTACATCAAAATCGGATTCTAATTCCGCTAAGATATAATGAGCTTCATTAGGATGTACTTCTTTGAGTTGTCTTCTGCGTTGGTTGTAAAAGTCAAGTACCAATTCAGGATTTTTATGCCAACCTATTGGAGAAGCCACTTCCATGATATCATGACCTTCCCAAAGTCCGTCTGCATCACGGAAGGTTTTAATACCGCTTTCGGCACTGATACCGGCACCACTTAATACTACTAGTTTTTTCTTCATATTCTAAAAAAACAAACCCTCTCAAATGAAAGGGTTGATTGTATTATACTTTACCTAAGGTATATAATTGTTCTAATGTTGGTGAGGCACTTCCTCCGGCAGGTTCAAGTGTGATTCCGAATGCTTCTGCTTCGACTACGTTGTCAACCGCAAAAATTCGTTTGTTAGCACCTGTAAAATCGTCTAATAATCCGATACTTAAAGGAGTTAACGGATTCAACTTAAGTGCCCAAACTTGGTACACATAACCTTCCGGTGGTTCCGGTAATCCGGCTCCATCTACATAAACCGTTTGTGTTTCTTGGTTCCAATACACTTTTGCATAAGAAGTTGGTGATACTTCTTGTCCGGCAAGCGGTACAATCGTGTTTTTCGGATTGCGTAGTAAAGCTAAAGCTTCCTCATCAGCTTGTAACTGCAACTCTAAATCCAGTTTGTTTTGTTTAAGTTTTGCATTTTCCGTTTCAATGTTCACAATGGTTTGTTTGCTAGTATTCCATTGTTGGAACATATATCCACCTCCGGCTAAGAAAATGACTGCTGCTGCCCAGCCCACATACCCCAGCCATCCTGATTTTGGTTTAGTTTCGGGTTGTAGTTCGATTACTTTCGGTTCGTCACCAAATATTTTTTGTTTGATGGCTTCATAATTCTTACCTGAAAGGCGAGGAGCAATACTACCTGAAAGGTAAACCATTGCTTTTTCAATTTCAATGATTTCCTTTTTGATTTCATCCTGTTGAACGGCCATTTTATAAACTTCTTCCATTTCAGAATCGTTTAATTTGCCGTAAACATACAGTTCTAGTATTCCGGATTCAATGTATTCTTGTGTACTCATGATACTTGTAATAAGTTTCTTAATTCGTTAATACAATTTCTGTTTTGTGTTTTAACGGTTCCTAATGGAATTTCCAATTCTTCTGAAGCTTCTTGTTGTGTATAACCTTTAAAGAAAAGTAAATCAATTATTTTAATGCATTTCGGTTTGAGTTTTTTTACAAACTCTTTTATTCCGATGCTATCGATTTTATTGGTTAATCTTGTGTTGTCATCTAACAGATGTACGAAATTATCAGCCGAAAGGTTTTTTTGACTGTTATTATATCCTTTAGATCGTAATTTATCTATTGCTGTATTTCGAGTAATATTAACCATCCAAGTATATAATCTTCCTTTTTCCTCACTAAAGGAATCAATGTTTTTCCAAATTTTCACAAAAACGTCTTGTAAAACGTCTTCTGCTTCTTCTTGGTCTTTGATTAGATTGCTAATCACGCCAAACAAACTCTTTGAATACATATCGTATAAAAGGGTAAATGCCCTTTCATCTTTTTTGTATATTAGGGGCAATAATTCTTCTTGTGTCATACCTAATTTTTTGAGTAGCCAAGATAGGAACTTTAAAGTTTATATACAATTTGTATGGATGAAATGTCAAAACAAACCGACTTATTACATTATTTAGAATCTTTTATTACACAAGAACGAAAAGATAAATTCAATACGGTTTTAAATAATAGAACATATCATTTTACTGTTGCCATTGAAGATGTATATCAAATGCATAATACGAGTGCGGTGATGCGTAGTTGTGATGTTTTTGGTATTCAAGACTTACATGTGATTGAACAAAAGTTTGCTAAAACCATTGATGGTGAAATAGCTCTAGGTGCACAAAAATGGGTGGATGTTCATCGATATTCATCTTCAAAAGCATGTTTACAATCGTTAAAAGAAAAAGGCTATCAAATTATTGCAACTAGTCCGCATGAAGGTTCTTGTTCGTTGGATGATTTTGATATTTCTACTAAATCAGCATTTTGTTTTGGTACAGAAAAAGAAGGGCTTTCAACTACTATTTTAGAACAAGCAGATGGATATTTAAAAATTCCAATGGTTGGATTTTCTGAGAGTTTAAATATTTCAGTAGCTGCGGCAATTATTATGCAACAACTCACACAGTGTTTGCGAAGTTCTCCAATCAAGTGGCAGTTATCTGAAGAAGAAAAGATACTAAAACGATTGGATTGGGCGAGAAAATCAATTAAAGACATCCATCGAATTGAAGCTCGTTGGTGGGATGAATTGGCTAAATTTGAATTGTAATTATTTGCGTTTTAAGATGCGGTATTCTTCATAGCAATCGTTGATGGCATCTAAAACCTGCAAGTCATTTGCTGTTTTTACAAACGATTCAGAATAGTTGCAACGTTCCAAAATTTCAGGAATTTCTTTTTTGTCTACACCCAACATAATGGCAATCATCTCTCTGTCGAACTTTTGTTCGAGAATGTTTCTTACCGTATCATCTTTTTTCATTTCCCTCAGTTTACGAAGTTCCTGAGGTTTTTTTCCAAAGAAATTATACAGCATATCGGTTGGATTAAAGATTGAACCTAATACTCTATTAAATGCATTTGGGGAATATTCACCTGCTTCATAACCATACGACAATCCGGAAATTCCGTAGCGATAATTCTCCTTAACGGGAATGTGTTTCGCGTCAATTTGAAGGTAACCGGTTAGATTATAAGGAGTAACAACTACTTCCTCTAACGCGATTGCTTTTTCCGTTAAGCGGATTTGTGTGTTTTTAGATTTTATCCAGTCATTGGTCACTTTCACACGAAGTGATTGAAATCCAACAATTGATAAGTGAAGCGTGTCATTCACCCTAACATCTATTTCAAAGTAGCCTTTATCGTTTGTTGTTGCTCCTCTAACCGAATTTAAATTCAGAATATTTACGTTCGTTAAGGGTTTGGAATCACTATCGTTTAAAACCGTAGCCGAAACTTTATCTGTTCTAACTGATGTTTGTGCAAAAGTGTGAAGGGAGAGAAAAAACAAAAAAACTACAAAATATTTCATATGCTTATTTAACGGTTTAAAAGTAATAAATCACACGAATATATTTTGTAGTTTCTGTTTAATTATAAGAAAATTAACAATTGTGGTTAACTTCTTCTTGGGCGTCTGCTTTTAGCAGCTTCAAATGATCGGCTTGCCGGTCGGTCTCCTTCAGAACGTCTTGGTCTTTCTGATGAACCACCTTCTCTTCGTGGTCTAAACCCACCTTCTTTTCGGTCGTTTCTTGGAGCACCGCTACCTTCTTTTCTTGGTCCGAAACCACCACTTCGTGAACCGGATCTTTCTCCTCTGAATCCGCCGCCACCGGAGTTTCTGCCGTTATGGTCACGTCTTCCGCCACCGTCATTTTTAGAAATTTCAACGTTGATACGTCTGCCTTCTAATTCCATTCCGTTAAGAATATCCATCACTTTATCGGTATGTTCTACATCGGTATTAAAGAAAGAAAAACCTTCTTTTACATCTACTTTATAAACATCTTCGCGACCTAATTCTAATGTATCACGCAAGAAATCTTTCAATTGCATCCAATCAAAATTATCTCTGGAACCGATGTTAACAAAGAAACGAGTTGCACCAGAAGTATTTTCTCTCGCACCTCTTTCTTCTCTTCGGTCTGAACCGGAACTTTGAGAAGATAAATCTTTGTTCTTTTTATAGTAATTAATGAATCGGTTAAATTCTACCGATACCATTTTCTTAATTAATTCTTCTTTTGACAGTCCTTCTAACACGTCATTAATAGCAGGAAGATAGCTGTCAATTTCGTGATCTACTTCTGTATCTTTAATTTTAGTAGCTAAATGCAACAATTGAATTTCGCAGATTTCTATACCGGAAGGAATTGTTTTTTCTTCAAATTTTTGTTTGATGATTTTTTCGATAGACGAAATTTTGCGTAACTCACTTTTCGTAACAATTACGATTGAAGTTCCTAATTTTCCGGCACGACCGGTTCTTCCTGAACGGTGGTTATACGTTTCAATTTCATCCGGTAATTGGTAATTAATAACGTGTGTTACATTATCAACATCAATTCCGCGAGCAGCAACATCGGTAGCAACTAACATTTGAATTTGGCGACCACGGAATGATTTCATTACACTGTCACGTTGAGCTTGCGACAAATCTCCGTGAAGAGCGGCAGCATTGTACCCATCTTCAATTAGTTTTTCAGCTACATGTTGTGTATCTCTTTTGGTACGACAAAAAATAACGGAA
>JAFLBT010000116.1 GCA_017302935.1 Flavobacteriales bacterium
ATCAGTGGGAACGGTTTGTACAACTTGGGTTGTAGTCAGCCCAAGTGTACCTACCATTAATTTGCCGTTCAACATTATCTACGTCTTGAAGTTGAATGGTTTTTTTTAGTCAACTTAACTATTAAGATTATTAACAAGGTAACCCCTGTTACTGCTCCGAATACTTTAAGCCAATTTTGTTTAAACCAAGTAGACAACGTATTATCAACAAGGGTTGCGCCTGCTTGACCTGCCGTAGCTGAACCGCCCAAGACATTGCCTGCACCTGTTAAGGCTCCACCTGCTGCACCTGTCAAAATATCGCCAATATTTGGAGACGATTTTGCCATTGCATTAGCCTGCGCCTGTGCTTGTGCCATTGCATCTGCTTCAGCTTTCGCCTGTTCTTGCAATGCTTTTTTCTCGTAGTGTGCGTTTTGCATTCCACTAACTAACCCCGTAGGGTCTAACATTCCGCCAACCTTAACAAGGTTTTTGAACGAAATTTGTTTCGTTGCTTTCTTAACGAAACCGCCAATTTTCTTAAAAAATCCCATATCGTTAAAATGATTATTTGATTAAACCTAAAGCAACTAATTCGACATCTTTACGCATGAAGAATTTAACAACAGAACCCGAATTTTTACGAACATTCACGGAAACAATACCTTTTAAAGGGAATTGTAAATATCCAACGAATGAAGGCACAACCTGTCCGTTATTTTTAACATACGCCACAGGGTCAATATCCTGTGTTACAGCACGCAATTCTCTCATTGAATGCTTTGTTACGACACCATTATCGTGAGTGAAATTGATTTCTGTAATGTTCGTGTCATCGTCCATAACAGCGATATCAAAATTTCTCACATTGACATCATAATTTGTCTGTTCGTCTGGGATGCTTTTTTCCTCATACAAATAGACATCATCAGAAGATAAAGGACTTTCGATGCCGTCAATAACGTATCGTGAAGCACTATCTAAAGATTTAAGAGCAATTTTTAATTTGTCGTTAGCTCCCATTACTAACGCACCGCCGTCAGTTAGCTCGATTACTGCAACGGTTTTAAAACTTTCGGGAAAAGAAGCAGGAAACGAACCAATCGCATCATCTCCAAATGTAGAAGCCAAAAGAAATCTTTTTAACGATACAAATCCTTGAGTAATCTCAATATTTGAACCGCCGTTTCTTTCAACTTGAACAGAGATTAATTCATTTTCGATAGCGTTAAAGTCTTTGTCTGTATACAGAACAATACTTTCGATACCTTTTTGAATTTCAGCAGTTTTGTTGTCTACTCCTTGAGTGTCCAAAATGTTCATAGTGAAATGAATTTAGTTATACAATAATTTAATGGCACAAATATTGGACATAAAAAAAGGCACAAAATTTAATTTGTACCTTTGTAACTGAATTTGAACGCTTTTGACTTTAATTGGTTATTTTAAAGTAGTCTGCAAAATGCTTAAAAAGAACATAGCGGGGTAGTTGGTAATGTTCCCTAATTTCTTTATGAATTTTTTTTGCGGTTGTTTCAGAGCATTCTAATAAAGAAGCTATTTGCTTCGGATAAACAATACTGAATTGATTTACTTTTGATGCACTCATAAGATAGATTTTTTTAGTGTTAGGGCAGGGGTTGGCGCTCCTGCCTATTGTTTTAAAATACTTTTTAACTTATCAGTCAATAACTCAGGCTCAAAAAAATTAAGCTTAATTAAAATAGCTATGATTATAGCCAAATTCCAAACGAAATAAAATGCGGTTTTAATTGGTAACAATAAAACAATTATTGCAATACCGATAAAGTTTTTCAATTTTGTCATAATAATGATGTTTGATTTTTGATTTTTTTGTTAGAACGTGAAATTTTTACATCGGGATTTATAATGCTTTCAAAGGGTAAATTTGAGAGCGTTAAAAAATCACCTTTTGAACCGATTTTATAAGTAGTAAAATCAGCTGTTTTTTTAATGGGTTTTTCAGTCGTTTTTTTCATAATTTTTAAAGTTCAAAATTTACAAATCTGTTAATCTTACGCCGACTATCATCAGTCGGCGATTTGTTTTTTTTAGTAACCTAAATTTTTCAAAAATTGATTACAAATTTTGTTCTCATTTAACAACTTTTCAAGCGTTGGATTTTCGTTGTTTAAATGCTTCAAAATTTGATTTATTTTACTCTTAATTCGTGATTTAGTAACAGGGCATTCATAGAAGTTTAAAACGTGCTTTATATCGTCAATATCAGAGCCTTTATTTATCAATTCAGAAATATAAAAACTAATAAGGCGGTCAATTGGATTTAAGTCGTTTGCTATTGTCTTTTGTTTGCGTGGTTCTAAATAATGATTTAAGCCACTTTTAGCGATGTTTGTAAGTTGTTTGCTATCCAAATTGATTAAATCATTAAAAGTCTTTAATTCACTCGTTAAAAGTCCTTTTTCAGTTAAATACTTTTTATGGTCATAAGCTTTAATAGTAAATTCATATCGAACGAGGTTATCTAAAAAAGAAGCTTTTTGAGGGGAAAGAAAGGCATTATAAAAAATAGCCGATTTAGTTTGCAATTCAATTCCTTTGTGATAGACTTTACAATATGGACGTGAATTGGTAGCTTTTTCACGCTTATTGAAATCTAAACCGAGATTTATAATTTTACCCTGTTTATTGACCTTTTTAATAGTGTGCATTAAAGGTTTACAGCTTGATTTAGGGTAGTTATTCATTAAAGATATTGCCGTTTCATAACTCTTAATATCAATTAATTGATTTATACAAATATCAATATCACTAACCAAAGCGTTTAAAAATACGTTTTCGGGAATAGATACAACGTATTGAGCGTTAATATCATTAAGTATATCCCGATAGTTATTTTTTGTAATACCTTCAAAATATTTACTTTTCAGCATTTTAGCCGATACCTGTAAAACTAAATATTCCTCTAAAGATCCGTTTTTATTCGGGTAGGTTTTGAAATAATATCGGTATGTAATTCCGTTAATTACTTTTGTAAAAGGTTCAGCATCGTTTAACGAATTTTCAAAACTCAAATTATCAGGATAAAATTTGAGATAAGGCAATATTAACGCAGGGTCAATTACCTTAATTTCGCTTTTTTTTATGCGAAGTTTTAACGAATCAATTAAACCTAAATTAAACATATTTGAAAATTTAGATTTAACAACCTCATTAACAATAAATTAACGAATAGCTTTGAACTATAATTTATATTATGTAAAATAAAAATAATTAATAATTAAATTCGTTTATTACTGATATAAATGAAAACAATTGATGTTAGAACAAAAAGAATTGTTACACCTACACTATTTAGAAGAACAACTTTATAACCAATTGTATTCACATCTAAAAACGGATATGGATAATGTTTAATAAAAAAACCAAGAATTAAAACCGAAGTCAAATAAAATAATGGGAAAATTAAAATTTTAAATATATAACGATATGGAATTTGATAACGATTATTATTTTTAAACCATATTATTATAAATAATACAGGATTAATGACATGTAATAATTCATCTAAAATTTTACTCAATCCGGTTGGATTCCAAATAAACCTTAAAATACTATTATAAACAATAGCCACGATAGTAATATAAATTACAATTGTGATTTGATTTGTATAAGAAATTAATTGTGATTTTTTATAGAATAAGCAAAAACTATAAAATAACGTAACCATTAGATTAGATAAAATGGTAAAATAAGTAAAAAATTTGAGATTTGTAACCAAAAAAATTGATTCACTATTTTTCATAAATATGATGTATTGAGCAATTAAAGAAAACCATCCCAATAAAAACCCAATTCGAATCAGATTATTTTTTAATTTCATGTAAAAATATTTTCATAAAGTTAATAAATATGGTTTGATTTTTGAAATAATTTGGTCAATTTGACTAACTTTATAGTATAATTTCCTTTTTATATGAAAAATTCAATTGCTGAACGTATTGCCGATTTTTTAAAAAATTACCCCCCTTTTACTAGCTTGATTTATAGCGAATTAGTCGATATTTCAAAACAGATTCTCGTGCTTCATATGGAGAAAAATCAAGTGCTTTTTAAAGTTGGCGATCAAACGCATGGCTTTTTTTATGTTGTAAAAGAAGGTGCAATTGGACTTTCCGTAAATTCTGATGCAGAAGAAACGCTGATTGATAAATGTGACGAAGGTGATATTCTTGGACTTCGTCCTTTTTTTGCAAAAAACAATTATTTAATGACCGCTAAAGCTCGAGAAGAGTCCCTAATTTATGCCATTCCAATCGAAATTTTTAAACCGTATGTAAGTCAAAATGCTGAAGTTTTAAGTTTCTTATTGGAAAGTTTTGCCTCCAATACAAGAAATCCTTATGACAAAGAACATAAAGGAAAACTGATTTCTGAAAATGTAATTTACAATGAACAAAGTTCTGAAATACAATATTTTCAGCCCATTAAATATACGTCTACTCCTATTACATCTTCCAGAAAAAATAGTGTTAAAGAGGTTGCAATTACAATGACACAACATAAAATTGGTAGTGTAATTATTCAAGAAAACAATTTACCTGTTGGGATTGTTACTGATAAAGATTTACGTTCAAAAATTGCCACCGGAAAATTTTCTATTGATATTCCAATCGAACAAATAATGTCAGCACCTGTAATTACGGTTTCTGAAAACATATCAATTGCTGAAACACAATTAATCATGTTGAAACAAAATGTTGGTCACCTTTGTGTTACAGCTGACGGAACTACAAAAACTAACATTATCGGAATTATTTCAGAACATGATGTTGTTGTCGCTCAAGCTAATAATCCTGGTGTTTTACTTAAGGAAACCAAGCGTGCCACTCGATCAAAAGAGTTGAAATTGGTGCGTGAAAAACTGAATGATTTAATTCAAAATTCATTGGATAAAAATATTCCAATTCAACATATTTCAAATCTTGTTGGTGAAATCAATATTGCCATTACCAAAAGAGCAGTTGAGTTAGCTATTGAGAAAATGGATGAACAACCCCCTACTCAATTTGCTTGGATGAATATTGGCAGTCAGGGTCGTAAAGAGCAATTGTTGATGACCGATCAAGACAATGCCTTAATTTTTGATGATGTAGAGGAAAACCGCTATGATAATGTGAAAAAATATTTTGTTGAATTAGCTGAAAAAGTAACCAAAACATTGAATAAAATAGGTTACGAATTTTGTCCGGCAGAAATGATGGCAAGCAATCCAATGTGGTGTAAATCAGTAACTGATTGGAACAAACAATATAATTCCTGGATCAACAAACCCGGAGAAAAAGGAATCTTAATGTGTTCAATATTCTTTGATTATGATTTCATTTATGGGGATGAAAACCTAGTGAATCAAATTACTGAAAACATCTTTGCTAACATTCATAATAATCAATTGTTTTATGCTTATTTAGGTACAGATGCATTGAAAAACCCACCTCCATTAGGCTTTTTTCGTCAGTTTTTGGTAGAAGATGACGGCGAACACAAAGATACTTTTGACATTAAAAGTAGAGCTTTAATGCCGTTGATAGATGCTGCACGATTATTGATTTTAAGTCAAGATGTCAAAGGAATCAACAACACCTATCAACGGTATAAAAAAATGGCTGAATTAGAACCTCAGAATGCAGATTTATTTGAAAGTTGTGCAGATGCTTTTTCTACACTTTCTCATTTTAGAACAGAAGAAGGTTTAGCAAACAATAGTAACGGTAGGTATTTGAATTTGAATGAATTATCGAAATCAGATAAAGTAAAACTTAAAAATGCATTTCAACCTATTCGTGATATTCAGGATGCTATCAAAAATCGTTTTCAACTCACTTATTTCACCTAGACTATGGTATTCGATTGGTTTAAAAAAGTAAGCAAAGATTATCCGAAATTTTGGGAAAACTATCTTGAAAATTTCGATCAAGTACCTATTGATTCTAAACCAAAACGCTTTGTAGTTTTTGATTGTGAAACAACAGGCTTGGATCATCGCAAAGATGTTATTTTATCAATTGGTGCAATTGCAGTAGTTGAAAATGCAATTATTGTAAATGATGCATTGGAAGTATTCCTAAAACAAGATGTATATAAACCTGAAACTGCCTCTATTCACGGCATTTTAAAAGAAGGAAAGGAAGAAAAAATTGTAGAAGCCGAAGCGGTCATTCGCTTTTTAGAATTCATTAAAAATGCTATTCTCGTTGGTCATAACGTGAATTTTGATATCGAAATGATTAACCAAGCTCTTAAACGATTGGATGTGGGAAAACTCAAAAATGACAGCATGGACACTGATGCGATGTATCAAAAGTTAAAAGGTTTTCAAGAGGATCAACATTCAACATTGGATGAACTTTGCAAAGTATTAAAAGTAGAAAAAAGCGACCGACACACAGCATCAGGAGATGCGTATATTACGGCTCTGGTGTTTTTGAAATTGAAGAAAAAATTACAAATTAGTTAATAAAAAAACCGCTTGAAACGTCTTCAAGCGGCTTATATATAATTTTCTAAATTTTTTACAATTTCCCTTCCTTAATCTCTTCAACAATTTCAGGATTTAATAACGTAGTTATATCACCAAAATTAGAATAATCTCCTTCTGCTATTTTTCTTAAAATACGTCTCATAATTTTTCCACTTCTCGTTTTTGGTAATCCGGAAACAAACTGAATCTTATCTAATTTAGCAATAGGTCCTATTTGATCGGAAATTTGTTGATTAATTTCTTTGCGTAAGTTTTCTTTGTCTCGGGTTTCTCCGGTTTCTTTCAAAATTACAAAGCCATACAAGGCATTTCCTTTGATATCATGTGGGAAACCAACAATTGCACTCTCTGCCACTGCAGGGTGTTCGTTGATAGAATCTTCAATTGGAGCGGTTCCTAAATTATGACCGGAAACAATAATAACATCATCTACTCTACCCGTAATTCTGTAATAGCCAACTTCATCCCGCAAAGCTCCATCTCCGGTGAAATATTTTCCTGGAAATGCTGAAAAATACGTTTCTTTATATCGTTGATGATCGCCCCATATTGTTCTAGCCATCGAAGGCCATGGGAATTTAATACACAAACTTCCCGTGACTTGATTGCCTTCAATTTCGTTTCGCAATTCATCCATCAATACCGGTTGAATTCCCGGTAATGGTAAAGAAGCATACGTTGGTTTTGTGGGTGTAACAAATGGAATGGGCGAAATCATGATTCCACCCGTTTCGGTTTGCCACCATGTATCGACTAGTGGGCATCGCTTCCCTCCTACGTGGTCATTATACCAGTGCCAAGCTTCTTCGTTTATCGGTTCACCAACAGAACCAATCACTTTTAATGATTTTAATGGAAAACGTTGAACGTAATCTAAACTTTCTTTAGCTAAGGCACGAATGGCCGTTGGAGCGGTATAAAATTGAGTGATTTTATGTTTTTCAATTACCTCCCAAAAACGACTAAAATCAGGATAGGAAGGAACACCTTCAAAAATTACGGTTGTTGCTCCGTTCAATAATGGGCCGTATAAAATATAGGAATGTCCGGTTATCCAACCAATATCGGCTGTACACCAATAAATATCATTTTCTTCGTAATTAAATACATTTTTAAACGTATAGGCGGTATAAACCATGTAACCTGCCGTGGTATGCAACATACCTTTTGGTTTTCCGGTTGAACCGGAAGTATAAAGAATGAATAACGGATCTTCCGCATCCATAATTTCTGCAACATTGTTAGGAATGGCCTCGTCTAAAAGTGGTTGTAACCAAAGATCACGACCCTCTTTCATGTTCACGTTTTCGTTAGTTCTTTTTACGACCAACACTTTTTCTACGCAAGGCGATTTATCCAAAGCTTCATCAATAATACCTTTTAAATCAATGGTTTTATTTCCACGATAACCTCCGTCCGAAGTTATAACCATTTTACATTCACTATCGTTAATTCTGGCAGAAACAGCCGAAGCAGAAAATCCTGCAAAAACCACAGAATGTATCGCCCCAATTCGTGCACAAGCTAACACAGCAACAGCCAATTCAGGAATCATAGGCAAATAAATACAAACTCGATCTCCCTTTTTGATGCCTTGATCACGCAATACATTCGCCATTTTTGCTACTCTGGCATATAAATCATTATATGTAATATGTTGTGCTTCTTCGTCGGGATTATTGGGTTCAAAAATAATGGCCGTTTTATCACCTCTTTTAGCCAAATGACGATCAATACAGTTTTTGGTAATATTTACTTTAGCATCCAAAAACCATTTGAATTTTGCTTCTTGCATATCAAATTCAAAAACTTTGTCCCATTTTTGGTACCAAGTAAAGTTTTCATCAGCAATACGGTCCCAAAATTTTCGGGGTTCGCGGACCGACTTTTTATACATTTTGAAATAATTCTCGAGGTCGTGTATTTTATAGTAACTCATATTGTTTCAACTTTAGTTTTAATATCATGTAAATTTACGGAATCTATCCTTTATTGGCAATGTATCTTTGCTAAAAAGATATAGCTTATTTTATGAAATCTGTTTTATTTTTGCTTTGAAATTGCATATAACTCAATTACACCTTGAATTTCATCAATAATTGCTTCATCGTCAATTGTTGATGGAATTTGAAAATATTCTTTATCAACAATACTTCGCAATAACTTTCTTAAAATTTTTCCTGAACGCGTTTTGGGTAAACGTTGAACAACCATTACATTTCGCAAACAAGCCACAGCTCCAATTTGGTTACGTATTAAATGAACAATTTCATATTCCAATTGAAAATGTTCTATATCATTTCCGGTTTTCATTACTACCATAGCTAAAGGTATTTGTCCACGAAGTTCATCATTCACACCAATCACAGCACATTCAGCCACCGCCGGATGCGAAGCTACAATTTCTTCCATTTCGGCAGTTGACAAACGATGTCCTGCGACATTGATAACATCATCCACTCTTCCGGTAATGAAAATATATCCGTCTTCATCTTTAAATCCTCCATCTCCTGAAAAATAATAACCGGGAAATTTTTGTAAATAGCCGGAATGAAATCGTTCAGTATCGTTCCATAAATCTAACATCGTTCCAGGTGGTAAGGGTAATTTAATGGCTACATATCCTTCTTCATTGGGATTCAATTCTTGTCCGTTTTCACCCAAAATTTGAATATCATAACCGGTAACTGCTTTTCCGGCTGAACCCGGTTTGATTGGTAGAAACTCCACTCCCATCATATTAGCAATCATCGGCCATCCTGATTCCGTTTGCCACCAATGGTCAATGGCCGGTACCGGAATTTGCTCATTATACCATTCCAAAGTAGCAACATCACAACGTTCTCCTGCTAAAAATTGGGTTCGTAAACACGACAAATCGTATTGTTTGATAAATTCCCCATTAGGGTCTTCTTTTTTGATGGCTCGAATAGCGGTTGGAGCAGTAAACATCACTTTTACCTGATGCTCTGATATCACTCGCCAAAAAGTTGAAGCATCAGGAGTTTTAATTGGTTTTCCTTCAAATAAAACAGTTGTATTTCTATT
>JAFLBT010000117.1 GCA_017302935.1 Flavobacteriales bacterium
AAACCGAAAAAGATCGCGAACTTTTGCAAAAATTGATACTTAAATACCAAGATCAATTGAATTATTTTACTCATTTAAAATCATCCGATCAAAACGATAGAATGATAGAAATTGTTACCAATATTGAAAGATATCGCTCGCTTTTAATTACTATGAATTTGAATGATGACATAGAATTTTATGAAAAACAAAAAGCAATATTCAATAGCTACAACAAACGCTTTGAACGATTTAAACGTAAAAATGAATAATTCTTAAGAGCCATTCATTTGGCTCTTCTTTTTTTAAAATGGATTTACTTTGGATTAAAACACATCTGATTATCAAAAAAATATTCTCCAATTATGTATGGAGTATTTCTACTTCAGAAAAAAAAGTATTTCTGACTTTTGATGACGGTCCAATACCAGAAATTACGGACTGGGTTTTGAATCAATTAAAAGAGTATAACGCAAAGGCTACATTTTTTTGCATTGGTAATAATATTGAAAAACATCCAGCAATTTTCTCAAGTATTATTGAGAATGGTCATATGATAGGAAATCACACATTTAATCATGTAAAAGGTTGGAAAACATCTAACAAAGCCTATTTTAAAGAGGTGGAAATGTGTGAAGTGGAAATTCAAAAATCGCCAATTGTCAATCTTAAATCTAAATTATTTCGCCCACCTTACGGAAAGATTAAACCCTCACAATCTAGAATATTGCGAAAATTAGGCTATAAAATAATCATGTGGGATATTTTAAGTGCTGATTACAAAAAAGAAATTTCTAAAGAAAAATGTTTAGAAAACGTATTGAAAAATGTTGAACCAGGCAGTATCATCGTTTTTCACGATAGTATAAAAGCATTTCAGAATTTGGAATATGTACTTCCAAAAACTTTACAATATCTATCCGAAAACGGATATGAATGTGATGTTATCCGCTAAATTAGACTTGCTCTTGCACTAATCCAATGATAGTGTTAGCATCTAACTCTCCGGATTGTCTCCAAACCATTTGGCCGTCTTTATAAATCATTAACGTAGGCAATCCTTTAATACGTAAAGCATCTGCTAACTCCTGATTTTTATCAACATCAATTTTTATCACTTTTGCTTTATCTCCCAAAGCAGCAGCCACATCCCTAATTACAGGATGCATCGCAACTGAAGATTCGTTCCACTCGGTATAAAAATCAATTAAAACCGGAACATGAGCATTAATAAGTTCACCAAATTTTGACATAAATTGACAAATTTTTATTCGAAATTAAACCTATTATTTAATAAATAATATACAAATGTAGCATTTTTAACGAATTACACTACTTTTTCTGTTTTTTTTAGTTCAATAACCGTAATTTCAGGCCAAATTCCTACTCTTCCGGGGTAGGCATGAAAGCCAAAACCTCGATTTACATAAATGTAACGTCCCACATTTTCATATAATCCAGCCCATTGTTTATAAACATATTGCACCGGACTCCACTTGATAATTCCCGGTATTTCAATTCCAAATTGCAAACCATGCGTGTGCCCTGATAACGTCAAATGATAATGCGTGGAATGATTTTTTACTTCATATTCCCAATGACTTGGATCGTGACTCATTAAAATCTTGAAATCAGTTTGGCTTAAACCGTTTGATGCTTTCAACAAATCACCTGCTTTTTTGAAACTCTTCCCCCAGTTTTCAACACCAACTACTGCAATTTCATCCGTTCCATTTTTCAATTTTATATGTTCATTCATCAACAACTTAAAGTCAATTTGACGATGTAAATCCTTAATCGCTAAAAAATTATCATCTTTTTCCTTTTGAGTTGGCCAATCAATATATTCACCGTAATCATGATTTCCTAAAACAGAAAATTTTCCAAACTTTGGATCATGGATTTTCTTGAAAGTATCAATCCAAGGATGCATTTCAGTAGCGTGTGTATTCACAATATCTCCTGTAAACAAAATCATATCTGAATTTTGTTCATTAATTAAATTAACAGCATATAGAATTTTTTCAGGATCATCAAAACTCCCTGAGTGAATATCAGAAATGTGTGTAATGGTCATTCCATCAAAACTATTCGGTAAATCGGGAAAAAACAGAGTTTGTTTGATGACCTTGAAATTATATTTCCCTTTTGTCATACCATATAAAAGAGATAGAAAAGGAACTGCAGCCACACCAAGTGCAATTTGACTCACAAATTTTCTTCTTTCTGGAAGAAAAGAACTTTGGCTTGTATTTCCTAAAAAATGGGAAATTGTTCCGGAAATGATACGATAAAAATCTTCACCAAACATAATAGTGGTCAGAATCATTTTTGGAATGTAAATGATCAAAACTAATCCTAATGTAAAAAGTGTTTTAGGTGTTTGTCCAACGCTTCTATCAAATTGAGTAAAGGAGTAAATAATGTAAGCTAGAATAACAACACTCAATATAATATAGGTATACTGAACCCATTTGATGCGACTCAAGGTTTTAAAAGCCTGAAAGGCATAAATTTCTATTAGAAGTATAAATGCTAAGAAAATTAATAATCGAATTAACACAACAAATTTTTAAGCAAAGTAACGAAGTTTCAATTGGTTAATCGTTAATAAATAATTAAAATTTAAAGGGTTGAAATGCTCTTATTTTTTAGAATAGTTTTGCTATTTTTACTTTTTTAATAATTCAATATGTCAACGCAAAAACGCCTTTTCCTTCTCGATGCTTACGCTTTAATTTTTCGTGGGTATTATGCTTTTATAAAAAATCCTCGAATTAACTCCAAAGGAATGGATACCTCTGCCATTATGGGCTTTATGAATTCCTTGATGGATGTGATTAAACGCGAAAAACCCGATCATTTAGCGGTTGCTTTTGACAAAGGCGGAAGCGATTACCGTTTGGAAATGTATCAAGAGTACAAAGCCAATCGTGACGAAACTCCGGAAGCTATCAAAATTGCGGTTCCATATATTCAGGAATTATTAAAAGCCATGCATATTCCGATTATTGAAATGGCCGGTTACGAAGCCGATGACTTAATTGGAACCCTCGCCAAACAAGCCGAAAAAGAGGGTTTTCAAGTTTTTATGGTAACACCCGACAAAGATTTTGGCCAATTGGTATCTGAAAATATTTTTATGTATCGACCGGCCCGAATGGGAAATGACATTGAAATTTGGGGTGTGGAAGAAGTCAAACAAAAGTTTGAAATTGAGCATCCGTTGCAAGTAATTGACTTTTTAGCGATGATGGGCGATGCCGTTGATAACATTCCCGGACTTCCCGGAGTAGGGGAAAAAACAGCCAAGAAATTCTTAGCCGAATACGGCTCTATAGAAAATTTATTGGCCAATACGCATGAACTAAAAGGAGCAATCAAAGAAAAAATTGAAGCCAATAAAGAAAAAGGATTGCTTTCCAAAAAATTAGCTACCATCCTACTCGATTGCCCGGTCACTTTTGATGCTACCGATTACGAATTGTCCAAACCGGATGTAGAAAAAACAGATGCCTTGTTTCAGGAATTGGAATTCCGTCAAATGAAAGCTCAATTTGATAAATGGTTTGGTACAGGGAAAGAATATGATGAAATTAGTGATAATGGAAATGGAAATAGCAATGACAATGACAATGACAAAAATCAAAGTATAAAGAAACCAGTCGCAAAAAAATCCAACGAAGATCAATTTGATTTATTTGGTTTTGTAGATGAAGTCTCCACCGAACCGACTTCACACTCTTTTTATGCTACTTTAGAAAACACCGAGCATTTTTACCAAATTGTGCAAGGTGATTTACCGGTGAAGTTGTTGATGCAAAATTTAATGAATCAATCTTCAGTTTGTTTTGATACTGAAACAACGGGAATTGATGCGTTGAATGCGGAATTAGTTGGTTTAGCACTTTCGTGGGAAAAAGGAAAAGCTTTTTACGTTCCGTTTCCGGAAAATCAGCAAGAAGCTCAACAATTACTAGAGAAATTCCGTCCGTTTTTTGAAAGTGAAACGATTGAAAAAATTGGTCAGAACCTTAAATATGATTTGAAAATTTTAGCGAATTATGGCATTTCTGTCAAAGGAAAATTGTTTGACACGATGATTGCACATTATTTGATCAATCCCGATATGCGTCACAACATGGATGTTTTATCGGAAACGTATTTGAAATATTCGCCAAAATCCATCGAAACCTTAATTGGAAAAAAAGGCAAAAACCAATTGTCGATGCGTGATGTTAATTTGGAAGACATCAAAGAATATGCTGCCGAAGATGCTGATATTACGTTTCAACTAAAAGAAATTTTCAGCCCGATTTTAGACAAAGCCGAAACGAAGAAATTGTTTGATGAAATCGAAATTCCGTTAATTCCGGTTTTGGCCGCAATGGAATCTGAAGGTATTCGATTGGATGTTGATTTTCTGAAAAAAATGTCGGTGGATATGCAAAAAGAAATTACTGAATTTGAACAAAAAATCTATGAAACAGCCGGCGAAAAATTCAATTTAGCTTCTCCAAAACAATTGGGCGACATTTTATTTGATAAATTAAAAATCGGCGGAGCCAAACAAAAGAAAACAAAAACCGGACAATATGCCACCGGCGAAGAAGTATTGAGTTATTTGGTAAATGAACACCAAATTGTGAAAGACATTTTGGAATGGCGACAAATGGTAAAGTTGCAAAGCACGTATATTGATGCGTTGCCGAATCAAGTCGATCCAAAAACGCAACGCGTTCACACCGATTATATGCAAACGGTTGCCGCAACCGGACGATTGAGTTCAAACAATCCAAATTTGCAAAACATTCCGATTCGAACCGAAAGAGGTCGATTAATACGAAAAGCATTTATAGCAAGAGATGAAAATTACACCTTAGTTTCTGCCGATTATTCGCAAATTGAACTTCGCATTATTGCCGCTTTATCAGGCGAAGAAAATATGATTAAAGCATTTCAAAACAACGAAGATATTCATAAAAGTACCGCTGCCAAAGTGTTCAATGTTCCGCTGGAGGAAGTAACCAAAGAACAACGAAGCAATGCCAAAACAGTGAATTTCGGCATTATTTATGGTGTTTCGGCATTCGGACTTTCCAACCAAACGAATTTATCACGTAAAGAAAGTGCGGAGTTGATTGAAGCCTATTATGCCACTTATCCAAAACTGAAAGCCTATATGGCAAACCAAGTTGATTTTGCCCGAGAACATGGTTATGTACAAACCGTTTTAGGAAGACGACGTTATTTAAAAGACATTAATTCTGCGAATGCGATGGTGCGAAGTGGTGCTGAACGAAATGCAGTAAATGCCCCAATTCAAGGTTCTGCTGCCGATATTATCAAAATTGCAATGATTAACATTCACAAACGATTGGTGAGTGAAAAATGGCAATCCAAAATGTTATTGCAAGTGCATGATGAGTTGGTGTTTGATGTACATAATTCAGAACTAGAAAAAATTCAACCGATGATTAAACACGAAATGGAGAATGCGTTTAAATTAACCGTTCCGTTGGATGTGGAATTGGGAATGGGAAGGAATTGGTTGGAGGCTCATTAGGAGTTGGCGGTTGTCGGTTGTCAGTTTTCAGTTAAATCGTTGAACAAAGCATTTCAATAAAAATTCAGCATGAAAGTAAAGAATCTCTTTGAAACAAAAATGTATCTTATCATACTGTTATGCTTACCCTTATTGATACGGTTTTCAGAAATTGAGAATTATGGCATCAGCAAAACAGTTGGATGGGCTTACAATTTTACGGGATTTACTATGTTTTACATTCAATATATTGCATTCGCTTTTTTCATTGGATATTTACTTCTAGCTATTTTCAAAGCAAAAACTAATTACCATCTTTCAATAATACATTTTATATTAATCGCTTTTTGTTGTTTGTTTTATGATAATTTAAGATATATGCGTTTGGTTGATAACATTGCAATTATTGGAATTGTTGTGTTTTTAATTATATTTTTTAATGCTTTGTTTTGGAGAATTAAGTCATCATTAAAATTAAAAACCAACTTTTCCGAATTCCAGTCAAATAAAAAAACCCTGTAAAACAATTAGTTACAAACAATTTCCGAATTCCAGTCAAATAAAAAATTCAAAAGTCAATTAAGCCCAATATGGAATATAAACAGGAAATTTTTTCGAATCACTAGTTGGATCTTTTGGCTTTATTTTTCCTGATTCTGTAGCTTCTTTAATAAGTCTAGAAATCTGAGAAGCTTGTTTATCATGCATTCCAAATCGTTGTCGTAATGATGCATTTGTCATTCCTTCATTTCCAAAATATTGAATAACACTATGCTGATAACAAGCCTCAATTCTTTCTTGAGAACTCATTTCTGCATATTTCTTTGGACTATACATTATTACTTTGAAAGAATTTTCTGTTTCCAAAAACTTTAGTGGAGGTAACCCATGAATTTCAATGGCTCTTACTGCTTTTTCAAAACCCGACCCTCTTTCTTCACAAATATTATACCTTCTGAATGCTGCTGCTAAAACTTCATTTCTCGATTCTGGTGTTGTTCTTATTAATCTATCAATCTTTTTAGACGGCAATAATCTTCCCGGATTTGATATTTCAATTCTATCATCAAAAATTTCAATCATTGGACCACTACCTCTAATTGTAAAGTCCTGATGGATTAGTGCATTTGCAATTAATTCTCTAATAGCAATCTCAGGATAAACAGAAGTTTCTACGCGTAAAGCATTTTTGATTACTTCACTTCCAGGCAAAAGGCCTTTAATAAAGTTAATCAATGCCTCAAATCCAATTGCATATCCTTTTGAACCGGGAAATTCTTTACTTCCAGCTGTTTTATTCTTTCCTTCATATTTTATAACACGAATCGTTTTCCTTGATAAACCATCAAATTGATTCAAGTTATGTGCCGCAGCCAAACCACCAAAATTTGTAATATAATAACCCATATCATCCACATCAACTATCATCTTTTCCTCTTTCAACCATATAATTTCGTCTGCATTGGAAGGAACGGGAACTTTTAAAAGTCTGTAAATAGTTGCGTAATCTAATAGTGTCATTATCTCAACTTGATTTTTTAGTGTTGAGGCATGTAATTCTTCAAATACTGGTGTCTTGCTATTTAACATCAATCCACCAACTTCTTGTCTTGACGCCTTTCTAGTAGTGCCTCCACTTCTTATATAACTATCTTCAATCGTTTTTCCAGCCAAATGAACTGGTTTTATGGGGCTTTCTTTTATGTGAATAAATAGTAGTGAAAACCCTTCATAATCTTCAATAGCATGATCAATACTTACTAAAGGAGAAACTCCATCTCTACACAAACTAGCTAATTTTTGAACGATTTCATCAGCCGATGACTTATCAATACCAACAGGTTTCCCTGTTTTGTCCTCAACTCCAAAAACCAAATATCCTCCACCTGGTTTGTTTGCAAAAGCGGAAATATGCTTACATAATTTATCGTTTTTAGGTGATAGGTTTTCCTTCCAATCTAATTCATTTAATTCTTGTTGAACTTTTCCCAAACTTTCACTTAAAACCTCTTTTGCCTTATTTACCCATGCTTTCATATTTGTTAATTAGAATTTAAAAATTCATTTATCAATCCCTCAAAAATACACATAATAAATATCACAAGAAAAACAAAAACTAAAATAATTTTTACTAAAAAAAGACTTTTCCGAATTCCAGTCAAATAAAAAAACCTTGTAAAACAAGGCTTTAGCATAAATTTCCGAATTCCAGTCAAATAAAAACCTAAACCCTCCTAGTCGAATCCCGTTGTCTCAACTCCGTTTTTACAACCGTAGTTTTATACGTTGGTGTTTCTTGTTTTCGTTCGAGTTTTTCGATTAATAATTTGGCGGCTTCTTCCCCAATTTCAGGTCCGTGTTGACTGATGGTAGATAAACTTGGGGTTAATCTACGTGACCAAACGCCGTCTGCAAAACCAATAACACACAATTCATCCGGTATTTTAATTCCTTTTTGAATAGCAATTTTCATCGCCATGGTAGAAGCGTGCTCGTCAACGGCTAAAATTCCGTCAATTTCTTTTTCGGAAATTAATTTTTCCAAACGGGCATCAAAATCCGTTTGACTATCGGTTTTTATAATGTATCGAGTGTTAACTTCCATTTTATTATCCTGCAAAGCTCTTTCATAGCCCAACGCTCTGTGTTTTCCGACACTTAAATTATCAATACAAGAAAGCAATGCTATTTTTTTGCATCCCAATTTTATCAAATGATTAACGGCTTCAACTGATGATTCAAAATCATCTACAATTACTTTATCACAATTTACATCTTCCATAATACGGTCAAACATCACAATTGGCAGACCTTCACGAAGGATTTCTTTAAAGTGTGAAGAAACATTTTTAGTTTGTGATTCTTCCGCAACCGAAAGAATAAAACCATCAACGGTTCCGTTGCTCAACAAATCCATTGCTTGTTTTTCTTTGTTATGGGATTCATTGGAAATATAGGTGATGACATTATATCCTTTTTCGTTGGCTTTCTTTTCGATTCCACTAAACACTTTAGCAAAAAAAGGATTTAAGATATTCGGAATAATGACACCAATCGTATTTGTACGTTGATTTTTCAAATTCTTAGCCATTGTATTTGGCTTGTAATTCTGAAGCTTAGCATACTCTTGTACCCTGATTTTGGTGGGCTCACTAATTTCATGACTATCGCTCAATGCTTTGGAAACCGTTGAAACGGAAATTCCTAAATCTTTTGAAATCTGCTTTAACGTGGCTTTTGGCTTCATATATCTTAAATTTAAGATGTAAAAATAATAAAATTATGCATAGATTGACGTTCAAAAGTTGCTTACTTACTCCAAAATTGATGAAAAGATAAATTTGAAAGTAAAAATAAATGAAAATCAAATTGGATGAAAGCCTATGTTAAGTAGCTAAATTCAATAGAATTAAACACAAACTTGAGCAAAAAACGAATCAAAAAAAATAAACTCAAACAGCTATTTGCTTTTATCATAATTAATTGTACTTTTGCAACCCCTTTATTGGGGATGGAATGTTTAATTAAAATAAATTATTGTGAACACATTAAGCTACAAGACAGTTTCAGCCAACAAAGCTACCGCAGATAAGCAGTGGATTGTTGTAGATGCTGAAGGTCATAACTTAGGTCGTTTAGCTTCAAAAGTAGCGATGCTATTGAGAGGTAAATACAAGCCTAGTTATACTCCGCACGTTGATTGTGGTGATAACGTAATCGTTATCAACGCAGAAAAAATCAACCTGACTGGTAACAAGTTGGATGACAAAACGTACATCCGTCACACAGGTTACCCAGGTGGACAAAGAAGCTTGACTGCTAAAGTAATGCAACAAAAAAACCCTGCATTATTAGTAGAAAAGGCTGTAAAAGGAATGTTACCTAAAAACAAATTAGGAGCTCAACTATTCCGCAATTTAAATGTAAATGTTGGTACTGAGCATAAACATGCTGCTCAACAACCAAAAACCGTTAACTTAAACGATCTAAAGTAATGGGAGTTATTC
>JAFLBT010000118.1 GCA_017302935.1 Flavobacteriales bacterium
GGATATACCAACTTGTATGCAGCCGATATGGGAGCAGAAGGAACGTTATCATCACCAGAGCGATTTTCAAAGAAATTAAACTCAAAATACCACGAATCAACACCTGTATTTACCAAAGATGGAAAAACCATGTATTTCAGCAGAACGAATGATAAACAAGTACAAGTTGGGGAAGAAAAATTTGCTTCCGTAAAATTATATAGAGCAGAATGGGTCAATAACGAATGGACAAATGTATATGAACTTCCTTTTTCAAGTGATCAATTTTCAACTCAACATCCTGCACTTAGTCCAGATGAAAATGTATTATATTTTTCAAGTGATCGTCCAGAATCTTTGGGGTCATTTGATATTTTTTATGTCGATATTTTAGAAGATGGAGGATATTCTGAACCTCAAAATTTGGGTGATAATATCAATACAAAACATCGTGAGCAATTTCCATTTGTAACTGAGGATGGCACTTTGTATTTTGCGTCAGATGGACTTCAAGGATTAGGAGGTTTGGATATTTTCATGGCAAGAGTATATAACAATGTTTTTGGAAAGCCAATCAATTTAGGAGAAACTATTAATACCGGAATGGACGATTTTGCCTATGTTTTAAAACCGGGTGAAGAATTAGGATATTTTGCATCCAATAGAAAAGGAACGGATAATTTATATTCATTTATAAGAGAAGAAAATGAACGTAAGTTTATTGTAGAAGGTGAAGTACGCGATAAAATCACAAAAGATTTATTACCCGGAACTTCTGTAACGCTTTATGACATGGATAATAAACTGATCGGACAATTAATTGTAGGAGAGAATGCGGATTATGCTTTTAATACAGAACCCAATACTAAGTATAGAATAGTTGCCGATAGAGATTTTTATGCCTCCAAAGAAGAAATTTTTGAAACAAAAGATGATGGTAGAGTACGTTTTACAATAGAATTAGAAATTGAATCCTACGATGATGCCGAAGAAATTATTGTAACTAAAGAAGATGGTTTGGTGTACATACAATTAGAAAATATCTATTTTGATTTAAACAAATGGGACATCAAAGAAGAAGCAGCCCGAACATTAGATGTTTTGGTAGCCATCATGAAAAAATATCCTCGAATGGAAATTGAATTAGGAGCACATACCGATTCTCGTGCATCCGATGCTTATAATTTACGATTGTCACATGATAGGGCAGGTGCAGCACTTGAATATTTAGTTGCAAATGGAATCAGCAGAAACCGTATGCGTTCTAAAGGTTATGGTGAGCGAGTACCATTAATCAAATGTGGTGATAATTGTTCTGAAGTTGAACACTCTATCAACCGACGCTGTGAATTTATTATCCTGAAATAATTATTTGATAATTAAATCATATTTTGAGAGCAATCCTTTTAAGCCTTCCGCTGAAAAGATTGCTCTTTTCATTTTGTTTTTTTCGGGGTCAATTACAAATTCATAACTGGTATAAAAGTCGGCTTTTTGTAGGTTAGAATCCATAAAAACTGCTCTTCTCAAATTGCAATTATCAAATAAGGCTTCGCTCAAATCCGTATTCATAAAATCAATAGCAATCATACTACAATTGATAAATTGAATTTTTTTAAGTTTCAAATTATAGAATTGAGAATAGTCTAATAAACAATCTGTGAAGTTAAAACTATAAATGACTTGATCAGTCATTGCAAAATTAACTGATGTAAAATTACATTTTGTAAATTGTACATCTCTTAACGAAACATAATTGATTTTAGTCTCCTTGAAATTACAGCCAAAAAAAGAACATTCTACAAACATCACTCCGGTAAAATCACAAGCTGAAAAATCACAATCGTAAAAAGTACATTGTTCAAATTCATGGTAGCGAATGGAATCTTTTTCAAAAATTTCATTGTGGAAAGCTTTGTCAAATTGATAATCAGAAGGCATAATTTCTTTTTTGTCAAAAGTAAAACTTCCTTTTGAATTGAAGAGTATTAAAACAAAAAACCCGATTTTATCGGGTTTTTAATTTATTTTAGTGACCTCGACTGGATTCAAACCAGTAACCTTCTGAGCCGTAATCAGATGCGCTATTCAGTTGCGCCACGAGGCCTTAATGCGGGTGCAAATATAGGTATTTTTATGTAACTTGCAAATCAAAATTTAATTTAAAATCACTTTTTATGGCATTAGAAAAATATATTAGAATTGTCAATGATTTCCCAAAGGAAGGGATTGTTTTTAAAGATATTACCCCCTTATTATTAAATCCGGAGGGTCGAAAAGAATGCTTAACACTACTACTTTCATCGTTAAAAGATAAAAAAATTGATAAAGTTATTGGCGTTGAAAGTCGTGGATTCTTCTTTGGGATGTTATTAGCTGAAGCGTTGCAAGTGGGCTTTATTCCTGTAAGAAAACCAAAAAAATTACCATTTACAACTATTTCTGCTTCTTATGATTTGGAATATGGTACCGATGCTTTAGAAATTCATATTGATGCCATTAAACCCGGTGATAAAGTTTTAATTCATGATGATGTATTAGCAACAGGAGGAACTGCCAAAGCTGTTTGTGAATTAGTTGAACAATTGGGTGGTGAAATAGTACAAGTCAATTTTTTAATGGAACTAACGTTTTTAAATGGAAGAGAAAAAATAAAAGAATATCCTGTTTTTGCCGCTATTACTTACTAATGCTTTTCCTCTAAAGCCCTTACGGTAACATAATATCGCCAACCTATAATAGCCATTTGCCATTTTTTGGCTTTGGCTAAATCCAGTCGTTGTTTGGTAAAACTGGGGAGAAGTAGTTTATTAAGTTTAGCTAAAAGTGTAAACATTTGGCAAATATAATTTATTTACTCTTGCTTTACCATTTTTATCACCCAAATCGAACACAAAACAGCCACCATTCCACAAGTCCCCATTACCAACCAATTCACTTGATAACCATAAACTGCAATAAGTTGCATACCCATTTTGGAGCTCACAATATGAGCCAAACTAAACGTCATCGTGTATAACGCCATATATCTGCCTTCATGTCCTCTTGGAGCTCGACTTAATGCAAAAGAGTTAGAAAAAGGAAAAGCAAACATTTCCCCAAAAGTCAAAAACAAAATGTTAATCACTAAAATTCCGGCCCAAACATTGATAAGTAGAGCATAAAATCCTAATGCCATGCACAAAGAACCCAATAGTACAATTTTCATTTTATGGACTTTGTTTCGTTCAAAATAGCTCACAATCGGCATTTCTAATAGAAAAACCAGAAAACCATTTAAAGTCATCAACAACCCGATTTCAAACTCAGTCAAACCGTATTGTTCGTTGTTATACAAGGGAAGAGTAGTAAACAATTGAAAGAAAATCATACCCGTCACAAAACTCACAAACAAAAACACCCAAAACGGACGATCTTTGAAAACTGATCTTCTTGGCTCATCAAATGTATCAATGTGTTCAACAATTGGTTTTTTCTTTTCTTTTACCAAAAGCCAAAAAATGGAAATAGCTAAAATACAGGTTCCGCCATCCACATAAAATAATCCGGCATACCCCATATTCATAATGATTAAACCTCCCAAAGCCGGACCGGCAGCAAAACCTAAATTTACGGCCAATCGCACTAGGGTTAAAGCTCTGGTTCGGTTTTCAGGTTTGGCATAAGCACCTAATGACACAAACATGGCCGGTCGAAACATATCGGCAATAATCATCACAAAAAACCAAGCCATACAAAGTGTCGAAAACTCAGTAATAAAAGGAAAGATAAATAGCAATAAACCAGTGCTCATCAAACTGAAAATCATAACTTTATAAAAACCAATCTTATCTGCTAACTTTCCTCCAACCCATGAACCAATCATCGAACCTGATCCAAAACAAACCATTATCCAACCCACTTGTTGGTAACTGAATTCTAAATCTTCTTTCAAGTATTTGGATAGAAAAGGTAACACCATTGTTCCGGCACGATTAATAAAAGTGATAATCGTCAGAATCCAAATTTCTCTCGTAAAACCACGAAAATTATTGATGTATCTCGAAAAAGCAGTTGTGAGCATTTGTAAAAGTTGACAGCCACAAAGGTACAAAGTCAAGTGAGTAATTGATATAATTTTAGTGTCATTACTAAATTATTTTCAGAAGCTATTCCGGCTATTCGTTCCAAGCTTTTTTGTTCACTCCTTTTTTTGTAAAAAATAGAAAGAGCTCCCTTTGGTCGCTTTTCTATTTTAACAAAAAATAGTCGTGTCCTGCAAAAGGCTTTTCACTACTATCCGGGCTAGAATTTTGTGCAAGAAAGAAAATCTTTATTCAATCGATAATACATTCTATACTTTTTTTATATTTAAACTTTCAAAATTCAAAACGATTTTACATGAAAACGAATAGTAAACAAAATCGATTTTTCCTTTACAGTTCTATTTTTGTTTTATTTGGATTGTTCAGCTGCATTACTACTGATTCCAAAAAACAAACCGAAAATAATAGTGAAGACAATCGGTATCTTCCAAAAGAATACGTGCAAGTCAAACATCCGGAATGGGTAAAAAACGCCTCCATTTATCAATTAAATACTCGTCAATTCTCAGCAGAAGGAACCTTTAAAGCTGCTCAAAAAGAACTTCCGCGGTTAAAAGAAATGGGCATCGATATTATTTGGCTTATGCCTATCAATCCTATCGGAGAAAAAAACAGAAAAGGTACATTAGGTAGTCCGTATTCGGTAAAAGATTACCGAGCTGTAAATCCTGAATTTGGCACATTGGAAGATTTAAAATCCTTTGTAAAACAAGCTCACCAATTGGGAATGTATGTTATTGTAGATTGGGTGGCCAATCATACCGCTTGGGACAATCATTTAGTAAAAGACCATCCCGAATGGTATAAAAAAGACTATAAAGGTGAATTCAGACCTACGCCATGGTGGGATTGGGATGACATTATCGATTTGGATTATAGTCAACCGGAATTGCGAAAATACATGACTGAAGCCATGAAATATTGGGTAAAAGAAGCCGATATTGATGGCTATCGCTGCGATGTTGCCGGTTTTGTACCCATCGATTTTTGGGATAATCTTCGTACCGAATTAGATGCCATTAAACCGGTATTTATGTTGGCAGAATGGGAATCTCGTGATATGCATGCCCACGCCTTCGATATGACTTATGCGTGGAGTTGGAACGAAAAACTACACAAAATTTGTAAAGGACAAGCTAATGTAAACGAATTGTATATTTATTATTCATGGAACGAAAGTTTCTTTCCTAAAAACAGTATTCGAATGACTTTTGTAAGCAACCACGACAAAAATGCATGGGAGGGAACCATGTGGGAACAATTTGAAGATGGTTTAGAAGCCGCTATCGTACTTTCAGTTGTGGGTGATGGAATGCCTTTGATTTACAATGGTCAAGAAGCCGGAGAATCCAAGCGTTTAGCTTTTTTTGAAAAAGACCCAATTGTTTGGAAGTCGCATCCAATAGGTGATTTGTATAAAAAGTTGATTGCTTTGATGAAACAAAATACAGCATTGTGGCATGGCAACTGGGGAGCCTTGATGTTAAAAGTACCTAACTCAAATGAACAACAAGTATTTAGTTTTGTGCGTCAAAATGAGAAAGATAAAGTTTTTTGTGTGTTTAATTTTTCAGATAAAACTCAAAATGTAACGTTTAAAGAAGCACTTTTTCCGGGAACGTATAAAGATTTTACCACAGGAGAAAGCGTAACACTAGCACCAGATACACAAATGACTTTAGCTCCATGGACTTATAAAGTATTTGTTAAATAGGTAGTTGAATATTCAAATAAATATCCATGAAAAAAGTTTTCTTTCTTTTCTTATTCTCACAACTCGCTTTTTCTCAACAACAATTTGAACGCGATTCGATCATTCAATTTCAAAAAAAGATGAATGAACATTACGCTGATTCAGCCAAAAGTCCGCTTAAGAAAAAAGATTTAGCTGTTTTTCAAGCATTGGAATTTTTTCCAATAAGTGATAAGTATTTTGTGATAGCAACTTTCAAACGTACCAAAAAGGAAAAACCGTTTGAAATGAAAACGACTACTTCAAGAAAACCAATTTATGTTAAATACGGCGAACTCCATTTTGAAATCGACGGAATTCCATGCCAATTAAACGTTTATCAAAATGTAGAATTTTCTAAAAAACCGGGTTACAAAAACAGTTTGTTTCTTCCATTTACCGACTTTACTTCCGGTGTTGAAAGTTATGGTGGTGGCCGCTACATTGACCTCGAAATTCAAAAAGGAAAAACATGGAGCGTAGATTTCAACCAAGCCTACAATCCGTATTGTGCCTATAATGAAAAATATTCCTGCCCAATTGTTCCAGAAGAAAACGACTTGAAGGTAGAAATAAAAGCAGGGGTAAAGGCGTTTAAGAAGTAAGTATTTTTTGCTTCGTGAAATTAGTAATCTGTGAAAATCCGTGAAATCCGTGTCCAAACTCTTCAACCTTCATACCCACAAATATACCAACCAAGAAAACATTCTAGAATTAGTCAATCAATATCCTTGGGAATTTGATGAAAAAATACCTTTTTATTCCATCGGAATACATCCTTGGTATATCAATGAAGATAAATTGAGTATTGATTTACAAACAATTGAACAAAAATTAGCTTTACATAATTGTCTCGCTTTAGGTGAATGTGGATTAGATAAACGCATTGAAATTCCATTAGAAACTCAAATAAATGTATTCAAAGCCCAAATTTTTTTAGCAGAAAAATGCCAAAAACCATTAGTTTTGCACTGCGTTGCCGCTTTTCAGGAAATTATCCAAATCAAAAAAGAACTAAACATTAAAGTTCCCCTGATTATTCACGGATTTTCCAAAAATAAGCAAATTGCAAAGCAACTTTTGGATAACGGATTTTATCTTTCCTTTGGAAAATATTTATTGCAAAATCCGGAGTTAAAAACCGTTTTTCAATCGGTACCCAACGATAGATTTTTTCTGGAAACCGATACCGTTGAAGAATTATTAGAAGAAGTTTATGCTTTAGCAGCAGACTATAAAAACATAGAAATAGAAGAAATAAAAGAGATTGTGGCAAGCAATTTTGAAAAAGTATTTCAATTAAAACTGATTTAAAATTAAATTATTAGAATTTCTCAAATTTTTTAAATCTGTGTTCTAAAAAGTAAGATTGAATAAAGAATTTAAATATAGATATAGATTGTCTTTTGAAAAACTAAAATTGAAATAATAGACTGAGGACTGACAACTGAGAACTGAAAACTAAAAGAAATGGCTAAATGGCAAGAACGAGCAGAGCTCTTATTTAAAACAGAAGGATTAAACAATTTAAAAAATGCTAATGTGCTAGTCGTTGGATTAGGAGGTGTAGGCTCATTTGCAGCAGAATTTCTCGCTCGTGCCGGCGTGGGCAACATGACCATTGTAGATGGCGATACCGTTGATATAACCAATATCAACCGACAATTACCTGCTTTACATTCTACCGTGGGAATGCCCAAAGTGCATGTGGTAGGCGATCGTTTGATGGACATCAATCCCGAATTGAATCTAACCCGTGTTCAAGAATTCCTTTCACCGGAAAGAGCATATGAATTAGTTACTTCGGATTTTGATTATGTATTGGATTGTATCGATAGCATCACTCCAAAATTAAATTTATTGATTGCTTCCAAACGCAAAAAAGTAAAAGTTATCAGCAATATGGGAGCCGGAGGAAAATATGAAGCATCCAAAGTAAAAGTTCGCGACATCAGCAAAACCGAATATTGTCCACTAGCCAAAAACATTCGTAAACGATTAAAAAAAGAAGGGATTTCTTCGGGAATCAAAGCGGTGTATTCTACCGAAATGCCGGATGAATCCAGTTTAAAAATGACCGACGGAACCAATTTTAAAAAATCGTTTTACGGTACCAACAGTTGGATGCCTTGCTTGTTTGGTTTACATGCTGCCGAAACAGTAGTGAAGTATTTGTTGAAAAAGTAGGTGCTCAGGCTCTGAGGTACTAAGGTACTGAGGAGAAAAAGCATCTAAATAAACAGAAAAAAACCTCAGAACCTTAGTACCTTAGCCCCTCAGAACCTCAAAAAATGATACAAACCGTAATTTTCGACATGGATGGCGTAATCGTTGACACCGAACCGGTGCATCATTTTGCGTATCAACAACATTTTAAACAACTAAACATTGATGTTTTTCCGGAAATGTATGCATCGTTTACCGGAAATTCGACCAAAAATATTTACGAACGACTAAAGTCCGTTTATGGTTTGAAAGAAGATGTATTGGATTTAGTTGAAGTAAAAAGAAACCTCTTCAATGACGCATTTGACCAAAAAGAAGATTTGTATTTGTTGGATGGAGTGGAAGAGTTAATCCAAGAGTTACATCAAAACGGTGTGCAATTGATTTTGGCTTCGTCATCGGCCAATGTTACGATTCAACGTATTTTTAACCGATTTGATTTGGATAAATACTTTACGCACAAAGTTTCCGGAGAAGATTTTCCGCAATCAAAACCACATCCCGCCATTTTTCAAAAAGCAGCAGAATTGGCTAAAACTTCGGTGGAACATTGCATTGTAATTGAAGACAGCACCAACGGAATCATGGCTGCCAAAGCTGCCGGAATTTTCTGTGTGGGTTACGATAGTTTTCATTCCAAAATGCAAGATTATTCATTAGCGGATAAAGTGATATCGCATTTTAATGAATTGAGTTTTGAAAAAATTCGTTTTATAAAACACTAAATTATTGAGCTTCTCTGTCGGGTAGGGTATGTTTTTCAATAATGCGAAAACTATCCTTTTTCACTTCTTTTTCTTTTCGCATGGACCAGAAAAAATCACTTGAAAACCGACGGGCTTCTTCCAAATTCACAATCGGAAAAGGATAATCTGTACCCATTTCAAAATCATACAGCATTTGTTCAATAGGAGTTAATTTCCAAGGTTCATGAATAAATTCGGTTGGAATTTTGGCAAGTTCCGGCACCCATTTCCGAATAAAAATGCCCTCAGGGTCATGTTCATAAGAGTTTTTTACCGGATTATACACTCGCAACGTATTGATTCCCGTAACGCCGGCTTGCATCTGAATCTGCGGATAATGAATACCCGGTTCAAAATCTAAAAACTGTCTGGCCAAGTGCGGACTACAATTTTGCCACGGTTGAAACAAATGATGTGTGTAAAAGGAAACCACCAAAGCCCGCATTCTAAAATTTAAATAACCGGTTGTATTCAAACATCGCATGCACGCATCTACGAGTGGAACGCCCGTTTTTCCTTCCGCCCAAGCTTGATGGAATGCTGGAATAACCGTTTGCTTCAAATTGCGATAGCCTTTGTTTACCGCTATAAATTCCATGTGACATTCCATTTCAAATTTTTGAATAAAATGAGCTTGCCACCGCAAACGGGAAGTGAAATTATAAATTTGTCGCACGTTTTTCTTTTGAG
>JAFLBT010000119.1 GCA_017302935.1 Flavobacteriales bacterium
GGAACGGGTCATCATGAAACCACACACATGGTCATTCAGCATTTATTAGAAACCGATTTGGTTGGTAAAAAAACCTTAGATATGGGTTGCGGAACTGCTATTTTAGCCATTTTAGCAGAAATGAAAGGAGCCAAACCTATAGATGCGATTGACATTGACAATTGGTGTTACTTGAATTCGATTGAAAATGCAGAACGAAATAACTGTGAGCACATTTCCGTTTATGAAGGAGATGCTTCATTGTTGGTTGACCAAAAGTATGACGTAATTATTGCCAATATCAACCGAAATATACTTTTGAATGATATGCATCGTTATGTGAATTGTTTAAATCAAAATGGTTTATTATTTTTGAGTGGTTTTTACCAAGAAGATATTCCGGCCATTGACGAATGTTGCCAAAAGTTAGGATTGAAATTGGAAAAAACTTTAGAACGCAATAATTGGGTGAGTTTGAAGTATCAGTTGGTATAGTTGGATTTTTAGATTGTCAGATTATTCGAAAATCAAAAAATCGAACAATCCAAAAATCTTTTAAAATAAAAAATATGAGTACGATAGAAAAAATTCAAGAAGAAGTTTTAGTCGAAGAAGCCGTTGGCATCAACAACGAAATTGTGCTTTTTAATGACGATGTGAACACTTTTGATCATGTTATTGATACGCTTATTCGTGTTTGCAAACATACGAGTGAACAAGCTGAACAATGTGCCATTTTAGTACATTACAAAGGGAAATGCACGGTTAAAACCGGACCGTTTGACGAATTAAAACCGCAATGTACTCAATTGCTAGAGGCCGGATTAAGTGCCGAAATTATTTAAATGGAACAATACGGTAAAATACTCATCATAGCCATGCCGGCATTTCTATTACTTATTGTAATAGAAAAAACCTATGGGTATTTGAAAGGAAATGATACGGCTCCTTTGATGGATACCATATCGAGTTTAAGCTCCGGAATAACGAATGCCGTAAAAGATGTTTTGGGCATTAGTGTTTCTATTTTAACCTACGAATGGATGGTAAGTAAAGTAGCTCTATTTTCCATTGAAAACACAATTCTCACTTACATTATCGCCTTTTTTGTGATTGATTTTTATGGGTATTGGACACACCGATGGTCACATCAAATCAATATTTTTTGGAATAAACATGCTATTCATCACAGCAGTGAAGAATTCAATTTGGCATGTGCTTTACGACAATCTATTTCTTCTTTTGTTAATTTATTTACTTTTTTATTACTTCCGGCAGCCTTTTTAGGCGTTCCGGCAACCGTCATTGCTATTGTTTTGCCTTTGCATTTGTTTTTACAATTTTGGTACCATACCAAACACATTGGCAAAATGGGAATTTTGGAAAAAATCATTGTTACGCCATCTCATCATCGTGTGCATCATGCGATAAACAAAGAATATTTGGATAAAAATCACGGACAAATTTTTATTTTTTGGGACAAGTGGTTTGGCACTTTTCAAGAAGAATTACAAGAAGTTCCCGCCGTTTTTGGGATTACAAGACCCGCTCAAACCTGGAACCCAATAAAAATTAATTTTCAGCATTTGTGGTTGCTAATCAAAGATGCATGGCGTGCCGAAAATTGGAAAGATAAATTGAGAATTTGGTTTATGCCAACAGGTTGGAGACCAGAAGGATTTGAAGAAAAATATCCGGTTCATAAAATTGAAGATGTGTATGCTTTTAAAAAATACCAACCCAGTCATTCCAACTTATTAACTTACTATTCCATTATTCAACTTTTTGTAACGTTAGGATTTGTAAGTTTCTTGTTTGCTAATGTGGCATCAATTGGTTTACCAACCATTTTTATTTATGGCCTTTTTGTTTTTGTAACCATTTACAGCTTAACTGAATTGATGGATACCAATCCAAATGCCTACTTTTTTGAATTGTTTAGAGCCTTTTTAGGTATTGGTATTTTATATTTTTATGGAGATTGGTTTGGTTTAAATCAACATTTTTTGGTTGGAAATTATATTTTAGGAATGTATTTCATCGTTTCATTTATGATTTCATATTACTTTTCAAATTATGAATTTCATACTCCAACCTATTTACAACACTAATGAAAAGCAAGAAGTTTACCCGAAGTTTCATCGTATTCAGTTTTTTATATTTACTTCTGTTAATAAGTGGAAAAGAAGATATGGCTTGGTGGTTAAAACCGCTTTTAATTCCTATTCTAATAAGTATTGTTTCAATATGCGAACCTTTTAGGACACAAAAAATACTTCTCTTAGCCTTATTTTGCTCTTGGATTGGTGATGTTTTATTGATGTTTGCAAATCAACATGCTCTGTTTTTCATATTCGGATTGATTTCTTTTTTAACGGCACATCTAATCTACATATCTCTTTTTCAGAAACAAACGATTCAATATGAACGTAAATCATACTTGAAATTTATTCCTTTTGTAGTTGCTTATCTTTTAACTATACTCTACTTTTTATGGGAAACATTACATGAAATGAAAATTCCGGTTGCAGTTTATGCAATCGTTATTTCCTTAATGTTACTAATGAGTATTAAAGCTTATTTTCAATGGGAAAAACCAAGTAATTTTTGGGTTTTAATTGGAGCTTTACTATTTGTCATTTCAGATAGTATTTTGGCATTTAATAAATTTCATTCTCCAATTTTTATGAGCACATTTTGGATTATGAGTACCTATTTAGGAGCTCAATTTTGTATTGTGAATGCAATTTTACAAAAACAAAAAAAGCTGCCTTATTAGAGACAGCTTTGCTTTTATTTAATTTTATTTAGCTTCTGGTAAAAGTAACAACTATAGTTACCTCACTTCCATCTTCAAAATAATCATCTTTATATTTTACTACTAAAGTTGAACTATTTAAAGTAGTTACAGTAGCTGTTTGAGGTACACCATCCTCTGTAATTGTTATTTTATCTCCACTAATTGACCATACACCAGCAACATCTTCAAATAACTCACAATCCCATACATCGCCATAAACTACGAAACCATCTTCTCTGAATTGAATATAATCTTTCCCACATGCTTCATGATCATCATAAGGAAAAGTTTCGCCTGCAACTTTTGTTGTTTTGTAATACCACTTACCAACTAATTTTGCTTCTGTTACATTAACTGAATCATCACTTTTTGAACAAGAAAAGCTGATTGCAGCCAATACAAATAATACTACTAATTTTTTCATTTTTTGTGTTTTTTATAATTTGGTTGCAAAAATAATCTTTTTTCTCACAAAATCAAAAAGATAAAAATTCAATTACAATTTACCAATCGCACAACTTAAATACGATTTTGCAATTTCACCTATTGAATTTTCTTCCCCTTCTTCAGGATAACCTAATTTTTTCAAAGTTGATTTTACTTGATCTATTTGATCTTCTTTTGTATAATTAAATGATATAGTATTATCTTCAACACTCACAAAAACAGAAGAAACATCGTCTATTTTTGTAATTTTATTAATGATAGTAGTCGCACAACCATTGCACTTTACATTTTGAATTCTTAGGGTTGCTTTCATTTTTCATAGATTAGTACACAAATTTACATCAATTGAAAAAATAAAAGTGTAACCTTTATTACACTTCAAAAACTAGTGTGGCAATTTATCTTTGAACAACCCATATAAAAAAGTTCCAAAAACGGCACCCAATAAAACAAAAGCAACGTTGTAGATACCCGCACCCAACAGAATAAAAATAGGTCCCGGACAGGAACCAACCAATCCCCAACCTAGACCAAAAAGTGTTCCACCCAACCAATATCGCAAATTTCCATCTTCTTTGTCTAAAATTTCAATTGGATTTCCATCCACATCTTTTACTTTTTTTCGTTTGATGTATTGAATACCGATCAATCCGGTTGCTATGGCTGTTCCGATTATTCCATACATATGAAACGATTGAAAATGAAACATTTCATAAATTCTATACCAAGAAACAGCTTCTGTTTTGGTGAGCACAATCCCAAACAAAATGCCAACTAAAAAAAACTTGAATAATTTCATATCTTAAAAAATTAAAGGCAAAAGAAAGTGAGCCATGATTAATCCACCGATAAAAAATCCTATAACCGCTTTTAAGGAAGGAAGTTGCAAATTACTCAATCCTGAAATCGCATGACCTGATGTACAACCACCAGCATATCGACTGCCAAAGCCAATTAAAATTCCACCAACAATTAAAATGATAATTGATTTTGGAGAAAAATCATTAAAAAGTGCATCAGGCACTAACTTTCCGTTGGGTTCATCTATTCCTAATAGACTCAATTGAACAATTGTTTCTGGATTAAGACTTACATTTGAAGGATTATGCAAAAAATGAACCGCAATAAAACCACCTACCATCGCACCTGCAACCACCACTAAGTTCCAACGTTGGCCTTTCCAATCCCAATCAAAGAAAGGGATTTTTTTTCCAATACCGGTCATAGCACAAAGCGAACGAAGGTTGGATGACATTCCGAATGTTTTTCCAAAATAAATCAATAAAAGCATCACCAATCCTATTAAAAAACCGGAAATCGACCAATGCCAAGTATGAGTGAGTAGTTCCATATCTTTTTTTTTACAAAAATAGAATTCTGAAACGGTTAACACAAATGAAAAGACAATGGTTTTCTAAAAAAAACGTTTTACCTTTGACCTATTAATTGGTTTCATATGAAAAACACTGTTGTCCTTCTTGTAAGCTGCTTAACTTTTCTATTTATCTCATGTGGCAGCATTAAAAATACCATTAAAAACATTGATGATACTGCTCCTACACCGCTTTTAAAGAACAATATTTCTTTTGTTTTAAGTGAAATTAGTGATGATCCTAAATATGGTTATGACCCGGATTATCCGATTAATATTTTTTACAGAAACACCGCTAACGACACTATTAATCAAGAACGTTTTTTGAAAGCTTTGGCCGGTCCAAATGGTGAAAAAATATTTTATGAAAAACTAGAAAGCTGTTGTCCTTTCCCAACCAAAAGAAGTGAAATTGGTGCTGGTTTTTTAGATGTATATCAAGTAAATTGGGTAGGTTGCAAAAAACCACTTAAACTTTACTTCAATATTTATGAAAAAGGAAAGCTAATGGTTCCAAAAGGCTTAACAGCTAAAAAAGACGAGTAACCTTTGTTACAAAATCAATCGAAAAAAATCGTACTTTTGCATTTTAAAAATCGAAAATGGATATTACCAAAATACCTCAAATAAAACATACTAATAGCGGAAACTTTTTTGTGTTAGCCGGACCTTGTGCAATTGAAGGAGAAGAAATGGCATTGCGAATTGCAGAACGTTTGGTTCAAATTACTGATAAATTAGCAATTCCTTATGTTTTCAAAGGTTCATTTAAAAAAGCCAATCGTTCTCGAATAGACAGCTTTTCAGGAATTGGAGATGAAAAAGCTTTGAAAATTTTACAGAAAGTTTCACAAACGTTTGGTATTCCTACTGTTACAGATATTCACACTAATGAAGACGCTCCTATGGCAGCAGAATATGTTGATGTATTGCAAATACCAGCATTTTTAGTTCGTCAAACAGATTTAGTGGTAGCTGCAGCCAATACCGGAAAAACCGTGAATTTGAAAAAAGGACAATTTATGAGTCCGGAAAGCATGAAACACGCCGTTCAAAAAGTACTGGATTGCCAAAATGAAAATGTGATGGTTACTGATCGCGGTACAATGTTTGGCTACCAAGACATGATAGTTGATTTCAGAGGAATTCCAACCATGAAACAATTTGCTACAACTGTTTTGGATGTTACCCATTCTTTACAACAACCCAATCAAATGTCGGGTGTAACGGGTGGTCGCCCGGATATGATTGAAACCATTGCCAAAGCAGGAATTGTAACCGGTGTTGATGGAATTTTTATAGAAACCCATTTTGATCCGGCCAATGCCAAAAGTGATGGAGCCAACATGCTTCACTTAGATTATTTTGAAAATTTAATGACCAAATTAGTCGCCATCCGAAAAACAATTAATCAATTCTAATTTATTATTTTTTATACCGTGAAAAATCAATCACTTTTGATTGTGCTCTTTTTTTGTGCCATTTTTCAACACATTTCAGCTCAAGACGTTCAAGTAAATCCGGAAAAATACACAACCCATAACAAAGGTAAATTTTATATCTTTTGGGGAGGAAATAGGGAAGATTACTCAAAATCAGATATACGATTCAAAGGAAAAGATTATGATTTTACTTTGTATAATGTTGACGCACACGATAAACCAAAAGGTTTTCATATCGATTATTTTAACCCCATTCGAATGACTATTCCACAAACAAATTTTAGAATAGGCTATTTTATTACTGATAAATACAATATTTCAATAGGTTTTGACCACATGAAATATGTAATGTTTCAAGACAGAGCTGTTGATTATTCCGGAAATTACCCCAACCAAGGTAGTTATGGAGAAACTTTACCTAACGGACAAATTTTGCTAACAGAAGATTTTCTAACTTTTGAGCATACTGACGGTTTAAACTACGTAAATACCGAAATTGCACGTGTGGATGATATTTCGAAATGGTTTAAAATTCCTAATACGGATAAAATTCAAATCAATCTGACCGAAGGAGTTGGTGGTGGATTTTTATATCCAAAAACGAACACAAAATTGTTAGGAAAAGAACGTTATGATGAATTTCATGTTTCCGGTTACGGACTTTCAGCTAAGGCGGGACTAAATGTCACTTTCTTTAAATATTTCTTTATTCAAGGTGAATTAAAAGGAGGATATATCAATATGAATGATATTCGCACCACTAAAGACAAAGCCGACCATGCTGAACAAGATTTTTGGTTTTTTCAACGGATTTTGGTGATTGGAGGAATTTTCAGAATTTAGTGGAGTGCTTTTGCCTCTAAAATAACTTCTTTCAAAATATTTACATCGATTTCTTCTAATGAAACATATCGAAGAGATTTGAATGTATTTCTCTTTTCTCCAACCAAATGTTCCAAATGTTGTTGAAGTTGATAACCTTTATTGAAAGCTAAATCAACAAATTTTCCTTTGTGACTTGCGTTGATAAAGCAAAATGGCTTACCGTTTACATAGTAATAAGGAATTTTCCATTTAAAAAGCAAAACAGCTTCTGGCAACTCTTTCTCGATAACTACCTGCAAATTCAGTATTATTTCTTGGTAAAATTCGGGTTGATTTAAGATGTATTCTTCAGCTGGTTTCATTTTTCAAAAATAAACTAAAAAATATTTGGTTGTAAAATATTTTATATTTTACTTTGCAACTCAAAGTACTTTAAAAATGGAAAACGAGAAATACCTCAACGACCTTTCTGAAATCAAAAATTTGATGAACCGTTCCTCACGCTTTTTATCTTTGAGTGGACTATCAGGAATTTTAGCCGGAACCTATGCGTTAATTGGAGCATATTTGGCCTATAAGACAATTTACTTTGACACTTCAACAATGGGAGGATACAAGAACCTTGTTATTTCAGAAGAAGCTGTTATCAGATTACTCATAATTGCAGCCGCAGTAGCCTTCCTTTCTTTGCTAACCGGAATCTTGTTAAGCATACAAAAAGCGAAAAAAAACAACGAAACCATTTGGAATAGTACTGCCAGAAGATTAGTAATCAACTTTTTAATTCCTTTAGCAACAGGAGGTTTCTTTATTTTATTTCTTATAGAAAAAGAAATGTTAGGTCTAATTGCTCCTCTCACTTTAATCTTTTACGGATTAGCTTGTGTGAATGCAAGCAAATATACCATCGGAGGTGTTCGTTATTTAGGACTAACATTTATTGTTTTAGGATTACTTTCAACATGGTTTTTAGGCTACGGATTATTATTTTGGGCATTAGGTTTCGGCGTTTGCCACATTTTATATGGTAGTATTATGTATTTTAAATATGAAAGAGGATAGAATGTTCGATTTTCTGATTATTAGTTCCGATAGCTATCGGAATAGATTCTTTTAATTTTTCAAATTTTATTCATCTGTGTTCCCAAAAATTAATTCCTTTTCTTTGCAAAATGAAAAACATCATCCAACATATCAACAAAGCCTTTGACCATCGTATCCGACTGGGAATTATGTCGATATTGATGGTGAATGAAAGTGCCGATTTTAACACGTTAAAAGAATTGTTGGGTGCTACTGATGGAAACCTTGCCTCTCACGCAAAAGCGTTAGAAGCAGAAGAATACATTGCCATTGAAAAACAATTCATCGGAAAAAAACCTAATACTAGTTACAAAGCCACTCAACTTGGAAAAAAAGCCTTTCAAGAGCACATTGAAGCCCTGGAAAAATTAATCAAAAAAAGCTAACCTATTTTTTTATCTAATAACTTTGAAATACAAAGTACTTTTAATTATGAAAAAAATCCATTTTTATCTTCAAACCAAAAAGAAAGAATTTCTTGTTCTTTCCGTTCTTTCGTTATTCTGCTTAAGTCTATTAATCATTCGGGCAAAAGCTTCAAACAGCATCTTCTTCTTCTTTTTAATATGGAATTTATTTTTGGGTTTACTCCCCTATTGCATCAGTCTAATGATGTTATATTCCATAAGAATTAGAAATAATCGATGGTATAGAATCTTTGGATTACTGATTTGGTTACTTTTTCTTCCCAATTCATTTTATCTATTGACCGATTTTTTTCATTTGAATAAATTCAATTCGGTGCCGGTTTGGTTTGATCTTATGGTGATAAGCTCTTTTTCGCTGACCGGTTTTTTGTTTGGTATTTTTTCACTTTTTACCATCGAAAAGTTACTCCGTAATCATTATTCGGTAAGCGTTTCAAAAATTATTCTTCTAATTAGTCTCTATTTAACTGCATTCGGAATATACTTGGGAAGATACCTTCGTTTCAACAGTTGGGATGTACTTTCTAATCCGATTGACTTATTTAATTCTTGTATCAACTGCCTTTTTATCAGAGATGTTCAAAATTTTACACTTGGATTCGGAACGTTTTTATTGGTCATCTACTTTGTTGCAACTTCGATGAAAAAGATGGAAACAAATAATCTGAAAATCAAATAATCCTTATCATGACTAAAAAAACCTACGCCACCGTTACAGGAAAACTTTCTACACAAATTGCCATTACTTCCTTTTTAATTGGTACCATATTATTTCTCCTCAATCAACTGTTTCCAAAAATTGATGAACTATTTATCATTGGCATTTTTTATGTATTACTCGCCTTATTTGTCAACGGTGTAGTTGTGCTCAACCTCATTCATCACTTTATTTTCTTTCAAAATCACCGAGAGTATTTTGGGGTAAAAATTTTACTAGTATTGGCTAATCTTCCTATTGCAGCAGGCTATTTTTATATAACCATCAATCGTATCAATCTATTTTATTTCTAATACTCCAACAATCTAAAAATCAATTAATCCAACAATCTAAAAATCAAAAA
>JAFLBT010000012.1 GCA_017302935.1 Flavobacteriales bacterium
GTGAAAAGTCCGGCATTTACGTCTTCCAGTCGGTCTGCTTTATCTTTAAAAGAATGAGCCAATGTTAAACGTTGATAGGGAAAAAAGCAACTTAAATACCATGATAATTCTGCAGTTTGAGGCACATCACTCTGACGGTAAAAAATTACTTTGCTGATGTCTAAACCACATGCCAACCAGGTTGCCGCCACACTATAAGTGTTTTGTCGTAATGAAGCACCATCTTTTATTTGCGTAATAGAATGTAAATCGGCAATAAATAAAAAAGAGGTGTTTTCAGGTTGATTCGCCATTTCAATCGCCGGCAAAATCGCTCCTAATAAATTACCTAAATGCGGTGTTCCTGTTGCTTGAATTCCTGTAAGTATTCTTGACATATTCTGTTGGTTTAGAAAAGTACAAATTTCGTAAAGTTTTTTGTAAAAAAGCCAATAAATTGAAGGGTTATATATTTACGCACTATTTTACCAAAATTCGCATTGAAGAATACCAAATGGTTTTAGTACATTTGGCTCTATGAAATTGTTGAAAATTGTTTTTTGGATCCTTTGGAGAGTATGGTTTTATGTGCTCATAGGACTTTTAATTGTGATTATGCTTCCATTGCTAATTGTTTCTATTTTAAAAGAAACATGGTATCCTTTCTTTTTTAAATTGGCTCAGATTTGGGCAAAAGGAATTTTATTCGGCATGGGTTTTTATACAAAAGTAAAAAGTGAACAACCATTCAAAAAAGGAGAAAGCTATATGTTAGTAGCTAATCATACTTCGATGACCGATATTATGTTGATGTTGATTATTGCAAAAAATCCTTTTGTATTTGTTGGAAAAAAAGAGCTTTCAAAAATTCCGCTTTTTGGATTTTTCTATAAACGAACGTGTATTTTAGTGGATAGAGATAGTCCGAAAAGTAGAATGGCAGTATATGAAAGAGCTCAAAAAAGACTTCATCAAGGCTTAAGCATTTGTATTTTTCCGGAAGGGCTTGTGCCGGAAGACGAATCGGTAGTTTTAGCTGAATTCAAAGACGGTGCGTTTCGACTAGCAATTGAACACCAAATTCCGATAGTTCCTATGACATTTTATGACAATAAGAAAAGATTATCGTATACGTTTTTTAGTGGAAGTCCCGGAATAATGCGAGCAAAAGTGCATGAATTTATTCCCACCGCAGGATTCACGGTAGACGATAAAAAAGCCATTCGCGATAAAGTGTGGGAGGTGATTCACACCGAATTAATTAAAGATAATCAATCCACTTCAAAAAATTAGAAACGTTCATCGTGTTGGGATACATCCAAACCAACTTGTTCTGATTCTTCGGAAACCCTCAGCGGTATGATACTATTGGTTACTTTGTAAAGTAGTAATGAACCAAAAAACGTGAAAGCCGCAACAAGAAATAAGGCAATCATGTGATGACCAAATACATTCCATCCGCCATGAAGTAAACTGGCGTTTTCACCTTGTGCAAAAATAGCGGTCAAAATCATTCCCATAATTCCGCCAACACCGTGACAAGCGAAGACATCCAGAGTATCATCAATGGCTTTTAGTTTTTTCCAGTACAGCATTTTATTGGATACGATTGAGGCAATGAAACCGAAAAATATACTTTGAGGAATAGAAACAAAACCAGCTGCCGGAGTGATGGCAACCAATCCAACAACTGCTCCAATACAAGCCCCAAGTGCTGATACCTTTCTTCCGTGAAGGCGATCAAAAAATATCCAAGTTAGCATGGCTGATGCAGAAGCTACAGTAGTTGTAGCAAATGCCATTGCAGCGGTAGCATTAGCGGCTAAAGCAGAACCGGCATTAAAACCAAACCAACCAAACCAAAGCATTCCGGTGCCTAACAACACAAATGGGATATTGGTTGGAATATGTTCGCTGTTTTTTCTTTTTCCAAGCACTAAAACACCGGCCAAGGCAGCAAATCCCGCACTCATGTGTACAACCGTTCCTCCTGCAAAATCTTTAACGCCAAAATAACTTCCTAATAAACCATTTGGATGCCAAACCATGTGACATAAAGGGGTGTATATAAACAAGGTAAAAAGACAAATAAAAAGTAAATAGGAAATAAACCGAACCCGCTCTGCAAAAGAGCCCGTAATTATTGCAGGAGTAATCACGGCAAATTTCATTTGAAAAAGGGCAAACAACACAAAAGGTATTGAGGACGCCATCTTAGCATGAGGTAAAACCGATACTTGATCAAAAAAAGCAAATTGAAAAGGATTTCCAATTAAGCCATAATAGTTTCCATTGATAGTTATTCCGACTGAATCACCAAAAGCTAAGCTAAACCCAATTGTAACCCAAAGTAATGAAACGACACCTAAACAAATAAAACTTTGCAACATGGTTGAAATCACATTTTTCTTTCCCACCATACCGCCATAAAAGAAAGATAAACCCGGCGTCATAAGTAATACTAAACACGAAGAAGTTAATAACCATGCAACATCTGCTGTTTCAATATCTTCTTCTGTCCCAAAATTAGAGAGGTTTAGGGGTTCAGAAGGCCAAATGAGTCCCAAAACTGCTACAAAGGCTATCAAAACAAAGGAAACAATCCATCTTTTTTCAATTTTCATATCTAATACCCGTTAAAATTTAGGGTATAAAAATATAAAAATTATTTAAAAACAAAAACAACCCTATAAATATATGGGTTGAAAATATATATAAATAATAAAAGGAGGCATTGCCCCCTTTTATTTAATAAAAAAACAAAAACATTAAAGTTCTTTTTCCAGTTTCATAAAAATAAGCTCACCGGTTTCGGTATCGGTGAAACTTATAGTTACTATTTCGTATGTAAGAGAAATAATTGTTAAAGGTAGCGTTATTGTTTCTCCATTAACACTTCTTGATAATATTAAAGTGTTATTTTCTAATACATAGGTGCCATTTGTTTGACTATTTTGGCATACAGAATTTTCAGATTCAAATGAATTTTCTTGAAAAGTGAAATCATTTGATAAAATGAGATTATCTTTTTCTTCACAAAAAGGGTCATTAACAAATTCATTGTAAACCACAACATTTTGTTGGTTGATTGCACCAATCTCTTTTACTATCCATTTACCGGATAAATAATCTGGCTGAGTGTATGTTACTCCATCGTCTGACTCACATGAAAGGAGAACAGCAAATGTTAAAAAAACGAAAAGAATTTTTCTCATAATTATTGTCCTAAAAATTCAACGTTATCAATTTGGTAGGTTGTAGTAACAACATTTCCTGTAGTAGACCCTTGATATCTGAATGAAATATAAACATTTTCACTATTTATGGATGATAAGTTTGTTACCATTGTATAAAAATTAGTAGCATAACTATTATCTGTAATAGAAGCAATATTTGTTGGTAATTCAGTCCATGTTGCTGCGTTAATTGCAGCTGCGGTACCAGAACCTGAATAATCAGTGGAATACCAAACGCTCAAAGCTACACCGTTATAAAAACCTACTTTCATACCAAATCGCAAGTATTTTTCTGAGAAAGTACTTAAATTCACAGGAGCAGTAATTAACCTTGAGTCTACGTTAGATTCTCCAGTTCCGAAAGCTGACATTTGTGCATATTTATTATTGTTAAAAGAGCGAGCTTCCCATCTCTCTGTGCCATTTAGTGAAACATTTGACCAACCCGGTAAACTCACAAATATATTATTTCCTGTTGAAGGTAAACTTTCAAAGTTTTCGGTTAAGAAAGGAACAAAAGGAACTAATCTAGTTTCATTTTCTAATTTTATATCGCTCTCAAAACGTGCTACAAATTGATAGGTATCACCAAATTTAGTTAAAACTCCTCTAACTTTTCCACTTCCATCTTTTACTGCTTTGCCAGCAAAACTAGCAAAACTACTTGTTCTGAAAACTACTTTGTTACCTAAACGATCTTCTAATGTATGATTTGTTGCTCCACCAACTGTATTTGAAGCTCCTTCAACATAATATGTTTTATCAAGGGCATCAGAGGTAAATTGAACATTATCTAATTCTACTAATTTATTAATATTATTATCATTTAATAATTCTAAGATGGTTAAATTCTGAACCAATTCTTCTTCACTAACAACAGTACATGATTTAATAATTGAAGCTTGAACTTGAGGGCGAGATAATCTTCCTACACCAGGAATGCCAGAGGTATTTAAAAAAATTCCACCGATTCTCATTCCACCGTTTGAAACATCAGTGTATAAATTTTTCATTTTAATGAATACTTTTCTACCTGGTTCATAAGTAGCAAAGGTACTTTCTACATCAACCGGTACGCTGAATGCTTTAGTACCATCTAATGTTTGCATTGAAATAGATTTAAAAAAGTTTCCTTGTCTATCACTTGAAACCACATATGCTTCAATTACATCATCTGCAGTATATTGACTTATTGTTGTTGAAGCTGGAATTTCAGAAACCTCCTTTGTTTTTGATAATGTAGATTCAACACAACCAAAAGTTGGAGTGCTGTAGTCGTCATCATTCACGCAACTGGTTGTTAAACCTGAAGCAATAGCTAAAATAAATATTGATTTTAAAAAAGTTGTTTTCATAATATGCTGATTTTTTTTATTAAAAGTTATAATAGAAGTTTACAAAATAGGTTCTTCCAAAACCGTAAAAATAACGTGGTGCAAAAACAGGAGTTCCACTGGAAACATCTTGATTTAACTCTCTGAAATTAGCGTTTCTTGCTTGTTCAAATCCACCAGTTTTGTAAACTACATCAAAAACATTGTTAATGGACGCGAAGAAACCAACTGTACTTCTTGTTTCTCGGCTCACTCTCCATGATTTTCCACCAACTAAATTTACTAAAGTAAAGTTATCAAATTTTTCTTGTTTTAATAACTCTCTTGCTCTTTCTTCTGTTGCCTCAGGAAAACTCAATCCGCCTATACTTGCTGGATCTCTAAAGAAACTGTTTGTTCTTAATAATGATGAAATATCTAAGTAGTTATCTGCTAAATGATTTACATTTGCTCCGATCCACCAAAACTTAGGATCTCTGTACTCTAATCCTAATGAATACGCTTGCTGAGGCATTCCTGGTTGTCTATAGTCTTTAATTGACGCTTCTCCTAAGTTCACTAAAGTAGGTCTATTTAATGCTGCATTATTATCGTTATTCAAAAAAACACGTGGATTATTTGCATAAGTGTATTGTCCGTAAGCAGCATTAGCAGTTGCTTTAATAGTTGAAGTAATTTGATATTCAATACCTAATTCAGCACCAATATTTAACTTATCTAATCCTTGAACAATTTCTGCAACGAAGGCATCACCACCATCTTCGTCTAAATCTTCAAATGCCCCCTCAGCAAAAAAGAAAGATGTTTCAGTAGCATTTTGTATTTTAGAATAATAACCTGTTATTCTTGCTTTAAACCTAGGAGCTCGTATAATATAACTAGCGTCAAAAGAGGAAACTAATTCGCTTTCTAGAGAAGGAATAATAAAGTTATTTAACCTCGCATTTGGAAATGCGTTTCTCAAAGAAGGTGCTTTGCTCATATATAAACCATTGAAGTTTAAAAAATGTCTTCCTGTTATTTTATAAGTTAATCCACCTTTAAATCCGAAATTATCAAAAATTAATTTTTCGCTTTTTCCAAACGATGATGTTGGATAAATTCCATTTCTGTATAATCCCTCTCTTTGGTAACTTGAGCGAGTATAGGATTGAGCAATATAAAAATCAACTTTTTTGTAAGTAAATTTAAATTGTGTAAAAGCATCAATGTTATTTGCAAACAAATTGTAGTTATAACCAAATCGATCACCAACTTTAACCTCTCTGTTTTCGTTGTTCAAATCAGTTTGTTGTGCTTGTCCGGTTTGAAAATTGTCTATGTCACTATAAAATTCTCCACCAAGCAAATCGGTTAAATATTGAAAATTTGCTGAATTTAATCTTCTAAAGGTAAAACCTCCGTTCATTATTACATTATCAGCCAACTGAGTATTAAAAATCGAATTTGCAGTTAATAATTTATCTTCTGTTCTGTCTTCATATAATACATACTTACTTTGAGATGCAATTCTAATTTCATTTCCATTAGCGTCATATCCACCAAATTCTGTATTAGCTCGATACATTTTATCCCAATCAATTTGACGAGTAGATAAAAATTTTGCATTTAGTGCCCCAATCAAATCAGGAGCTAAAACTCCCCCTAAGCCTCCAGGTTGATAAACTGAACTTGGAATATTACCTTGATTGGTTTCATAAAGCGATGTGAAATAACTTGGTAAATTTCTATAGTAAGTTGGATCAGGATTTTCAGCATTTTGAAAATCAATTCTTGAGTTCCCAATATGTCCAAACTGATAGGAAATATTTGTTGTTATGTTTGTTTTTGAAGAAGGTTTCCAAAAATGGCTTAACATAAAAATAGGTTCTTCTACATCTCTGTCCCTAGAATTTCTTTTCTTACCATCTTGCCATCCCCAAAAAGAATTATATTTTATTCCAGCAATACTAGTGATTTCATCTGTATTTGACGAATTTCTTCCTCTACTGTTTTGAGCATAAATTGAGGTGAAATTTATACTATGACTGTCATTAATTCTTTTTTCAACACTTGCGAATACAGAATTTGCACCATAATCTGTTCCTTCAAAGTAGCCTTCCTCTGCCCATCTTCTACCGGCAGAAATAACATAAGCCCATCCATTTTTATCCATTCCTGAGGCGTGTGTACCCATAACTCTCCATGAATAGTTTGTATTGGTACTTGCAAATGAAACTCTTGAACCTTTTCTAAATAATGAAGCTCGAGTATTTATTTCTTGTGTACCTAAAGCACCTCCAAAAGTATAATCTGAAGGGGCAGAACCCATAGTAAATTCTTGGTTTCTTGTTGCATCATTTAAACCACCCCAATTTCCCCATTGAGGTCTTCCGTCAATAATTTTATTCATTACAACACCATTTATCATGGTTACACCATACTCATTATCAAGACCTCTGATTCTAAAACGAGCTTGCCCCCAATTAAAAGCTGCTGCTTGTTGAAAAGGATCTCGAGTAGCCTGAAGAAGTCCTGCGGTATTTTCAGAACCTGTGCCATCATCTCCTAAGTCATTTTCTGTGATGGTAATTAAACTCAATTGTTGTTCTAAAGTCACATCTTCCTCTAAAAGAATTGTGCCTAAATCAACAGCTGAGTTTGAAACTAAATCAATTGATAAAAGCTGTGCTGAATAGCTATCACTTTTCAATTGCACTAGTACAGTAGCTATTGGAACATTTTCTAAAACAAAAGCACCTTCAGAATTAGTAAGACTCATCAGTGTTGAGTTTTGAACTGTAACAACCACATTTTGTAATGGTTTTGATGTTTTGGAATCTAAAACAACACCCTTGATAGAACCGTTATTTTGTGCTAATCCAAAAAACACTTGCATTACAAGTAAAATACTAAAAACAAGTTTTTTCATAAATAAAGTTAAAATTAATTCTTTCTTGTTAAGTTAAAAATTTCTTAACAGCCTGCAAATGTACATTATTTAATAATATTATTTACTTTTGGTGCGAAGTTTGTATTAAACTTCATCGTAATTTAATATACAATTTATGAAAATTAAACAATTGATAACTGTTTTTATTGCTTTTCTTTCAATTTTTACTGCTTTTGGGCAACAAAAAAAGTATAAAGTGCATACCGTTGCATTTTATAATTTAGAGAATTTGTTTGACATTTACGATGATCCTAAAATTAGCGATGAAGAGTATACTCCTGCCAATGGCTGGACTGAACAAAAATACCAACAGAAATTGAAGAATTTAGAAAGAGTAATTGCAGAATTAGGTACAGGCGAGCAACAAACTAATTCTCCCACCATATTAGGTGTATGTGAAATTGAAAACCGTGCAGTTTTAGAGGATTTAATTAAAATGCCAAAACTTTTGCCCAAAGATTATGGAATTGTTCATTATGATTCTCCTGATGGTCGCGGAATTGATGTTGGATTTATTTATCAAAAGAAACATTTTACACCAACAAGTTCTGCAAATATTCCTTTACTTATTCAAAATATTGACGGTAGCGGTAAAAGGGTTTATACCCGCGATCAATTATTAGTATCAGGTTATTTAGACGGAGAAGAAATGCATTTTATCATTAACCATTGGCCATCTAGATCGGGTGGCGAGAAAAGAAGTAGCCCTTATCGTGAAGCAGCAGGTCGTTTAAACCGTAAAATTATGGACTCACTCATAGCTATCAATCCCAATGCTAAAATAATGACAATGGGAGATTTAAATGACGGAGCGTATAATAAAAGTGTAAAAGTAGGAATAGGAGCCAAACTCAAAAAATCGCAATTGGAAGAACCAAGAGATATTTTTAATCCTTTTGAACAAATGGCAAAAGATGGTCATGCAACTCTATTTTACAGAGATTCAGGAGACATTTTTGACCAAATCATGGTCTCACAACAATTTATTGGCGAAGATTATTCTACCTTTAAATATTGGAAAGCCGGAATTTATAACAAACCCTACATGATTCAACAGACCGGTCAATATAAAGGGTATCCTTTGCGAAATTCACCAAGTGAACCCGGTTTTAGCGACCACTTTCCTGTTTATGTATATTTGATTAAAGAAGTAAAACAGTAGTACCGAAAATTCTTTTAGAATAAGCCTCAAGTGGTAGCAAACTATTTGAGGCTTTTTTCATGTTTTTTCAATTTGAGAAAACAGATTACCTTAAAATTAACAATGTCTTAACTTGACTAAATTTTAACTCAACACCTATTGTTTGTAATTAATTGATAAATAGGTATTTACGGATTATTTCATAAAATAAAGTTATGTTTTTCATTAATAATATAAATAAAAATATATGAAATTCCCTGCTTAAATTTGAAGAAAAAAGCTATGAAAAAGAATTTTATATTTTTATCAGCACTTGCACTTTTGTTTCAAAGCTGTGCAATTGTGCGTCCAGGAGAAGTAGGTATCAAACAACGTTTAGGTAAACTTTCAGATGAAATCACTACAGACGGCCCGGCGTTTTACAATCCTTTCACCAGTAAAATTGTGAAAGCATCCATCCAAACCAATGACTTGGTACTCAATTTAAGTTTACCTAGCAAAGAAGGTTTAAGTGTACAATCTGATGTTTCCATTTTGTATCGTTTAGAAAAAGATAAAGTGGCTACTATCATTAACACCTATGGATTAGCTTATGAAAACATCATTTCCAATGTTTTTCGTTCTGCTGCTGCTGATGTGAGTTCTAACTTTTTTGCCAAAGACATGCACTCCGGTATGCGAGCGGTGATTGAAACTGAAATCAAAACAAAAATGGAAGCTGTTCTTGCTCAACAAGGTATTGTAGTGGAATCCGTTTTAATGAAAAGTATTCAACTACCAGCCGGTTTAGCCAATTCAGTAGAACGAAAATTGCAAGCAGAACAAGAGGCCATGAGAATGGAATTTGTGCTGCAACAAGAAAAATTGGAAGCAGAACGTAAAATCATTGAAGCAAAAGGTACCCGTGATGCTCAAAAAATTCTATCAGAAGGTTTGAATGACGATATCATTAAACTTCGCTCCATTGAAGCGTTTCAAGAATTATCAAAGTCTCCTAACAGTAAAATTATTGTTACTGATGGTAAAACACCTATGTTAATTGACTAGTTAATTTCGTTCTTATAAATAAATTCTAAAGCCGATTCCTTTCGGCTTTTTTTATTTCGTAAATTTACCTTTCTAAAAACGATACAAATGGCCATTCAAAAACCGTTCAATCTCACCCAATGGATTGATGAAAACCGTCACCTACTCAAACCACCTGTAGGTAACAAAAACATATATGTAAATTCAGGTGATTACATCGTCATGATTGTAGCCGGACCCAACGCCCGTAAAGACTACCATTACAACGAAACCGAAGAACTATTTTACCAACTCGAAGGAAACATCACCGTTTATGTGCAAGACAACGGAGAAAAAATAGCCATGCAACTCGGTCCCGGCGATATGTTTTTATTGCCCGCCAAAACGCCACATTCACCCGTGCGAGAAGAAAACTCTATCGGATTGGTAGTCGAACGAAAACGAATGGGCCAAGACATACCCGACGGATTACTTTGGTTTTGCGACAACTGCAACCATAAATTATACGAAGTCTATTTTGAACTCAAAGACATCGAAAAAGATTTCTTAGCCCATTTTCAACATTTCTATAACTCCAAAGAACTCAGAACCTGCCAAAATTGTGGCACCGTCATGGAAACCGATCCGCGATTCGTCGCCAAGTAAAAACCTGAAACCTGAAACTTGAAACCTGAAACTAAAATTTCGGCAGACATTTCCCGCTGTCCGTTACAAGTTTTTCAAGAAAAATTAAGTTTTGTAAGCCACCCAAAGAGCTTCCGCTGGTCGCTTTTGTTTGGTAACAAAACTAAAAATTTTTCTTAAAAAAGCTTTACACTACCATCGGGGCTGCAATTCGGCTTTAGCAAAGCAATGTAAAGAATATTTGAACCTTTTTCTATAAAACGTTAAACGAAGAGATGCCTGCAAACTTATTCCCTCACCAACCTATAACTTCCCACTAATTTACCATTATTTTTTACTTCTACCATATATACCCCTACTGCATAATCACTAGTATTCAATTGATATTCTTTTATCCCTCCTGCTTCTTGATTCAAGAGTATTCTTCCTGCAAAATCATATACTTTTAGCGATACCTTTTCAAGGGTATTTTTAAAATAAAGGGTTGTAGTTTCTTTAGCCGGATTAGGAGCAATAACAACTGGGATTTGTTGAAAATCACTTACACTCAATGTGCAACCCTCCACCGGAATATACAACGGTGTAGGCGAGGTAGCCGTCGTACCATTGCCATACTGCCCAAATTGATTGTTACCCCACGCCCATAGTGAGCCATCTGATTTTAATGCCACAGCGTGAAGGGCACCACCTGCTACCGCTACCCAATTGGAATCAGTACCAATTTGAACCGGAGCATTGCGTTGAATAGTGGTGCCATCGCCTAATTGACTTTGGTCATTTCTACCCCAAGCCCATAGTGTACCATCTGATTTAATAGCATAAGAAGATTGGAAACCTGCTGAAACATACATCCAGTATTCTTCTCCTAGTCTTCTGGCTATGAATTGATTAAATCCCGTACCGGCTTGACCGTTTGCATTACCACCAAAAGTCCATAATTCACCATTGGTTTTAAGACCTAATAAATGATTAGCACCAACGGATATATACTCCCAATCGTTACCCGGCCATAATTGAGTAGGGTTGTTGATTGTCGAGACCCCTGAATCGCCTAACATACCTCCATTGGTACCCCAACCCCAAAGCGTTCCATTTTCTTTAATGGCTATACCATTTCTTACTCGACTTGCTTCTACTTGTTTCCAATCGGTATCAGGATTAATTTGAACGGGGGACAATACATTACTACAACAAGTTACCGCACTTCCCATTTGTCTGCCATCGTTTTGACCCCAACCCCATAAGGTGCCGTTGGTTCGTATGCCATAGGAATGATAAGTGGATGAAATATGTTTCCATGTTGAATTTCCAATTTGAGAGAAAGTTGATTGAGCTGGATTTGTATTTCCAATACCTAAAATTCCATATGTATTTTCACCTAAGCCCCATAATGTATGATCATTTCGAATCATAAATGTATTATTTACTTTACCAGCAATTCCAAAAATCCAATTGTTTGTTGTATTCAATTGTATTGGACTTAACTCAGATATAAAAGTTTCATTTCCCATTTGCCATCCATTATTAGACCCCCAAGTCCAAAAAGTACCATCTGATTTTATTGCTACTATGTGGCCTTCACCAGAACTTATTTTCGTAAAACACTGAGAAGAAACAGAGTTATTTAGTAATATAATTAAACTAAATACAATCTTTTTTAAGCATATTTTCATCTTGTAATTTTTAAATGATTAAACAAAGCTGTTGACTTAATCAACAGCTTTGTGATTTTTATTGTTTTACAACTTTATGTTGTGATACAATCTGCTCATTGTTCTTTATCACAGCCACATAAATTCCACTCGGTAATGCATTCATATCAATCGTGTAGTGTCCTTTTTCTTCCTTGATTTCTTTGAAATAGATTAGTCTTCCGGTCAAATCAAATAGATAAAGTTGACTATTCATTTTAACGTTTTCAAAATCAAAATACAGTATATCTGTAGTTGGGTTGGGTGTAAAAGCCACTTTTGATTGAATGTAATTGTAGTTGTCTTTTGGGGTTTCAACAAGCTTTTCAGTAGTATTGTTCTCCACACAACTCGGTATGAATAATTTGAAATCAAATAAACAGACTCTGCCTTCGGCGTCTGTTCCGGTGAGTAGAAATTCAACATCTCCCCCTTGATAATTGCCTAAGGGTACAATGGTGAAAGCATGAGTAGTAACAGTGTTGAAAACAATTGTTACAAAAAATAGTGTATTTATAATTTTTCTTCTCATGGTTACTCCTTCACCAACCTATAACTTCCCACTAATTTACCATTATTTTTTACTTCTACCATATATACCCCTACTGCATAATCACTAGTATTCAATTGATATTCTTTTATCCCTCCTGCTTCTTGATTCAAGAGTATTCTTCCTGCAAAATCATATACTTTTAGCGATACCTTTTCAAGGGTATTTTTAAAATAAAGGGTTGTAGTTTCTTTAGCCGGATTAGGAGCAATAACAACCGGGATTTGTTGAAAATCACTAATCGACAAAGAGCAACCCTCCACCGGAATATACAATGGAGTAGGTGATGTAGTTGTCGTACCATTGCCATACTGCCCAAATTGATTGTTACCCCACGCCCATAGTGAGCCATCTGATTTTAACGCAACTGCGTGAAAAAAGCCGCCTGCTACCGCTACCCAGTTAGAATCAGTACCAATTTGAACCGGAGCATTGCGTTGAATAGTGGTGCCATCGCCTAATTGACTTTGGTCATTTCTACCCCAAGCCCATAGTGTACCATCAGATTTAATAGCATAAGAAGATTGAGTCCCAGCTGAAACATACATCCAGTATTCTTCTCCTAGTCTTCTGGCAGTTGATTGATTAAACCCCGTACCGGCTTGACCGTTTGCATTACCTCCAAAAGTCCATAATTCACCATTGGTTTTAAGACCTAATAAATGATTAGCACCAACGGATATATACTCCCAATCGTTACCCGGCCATAATTGAGTGGGAAAGTTAACTGTTGAAACTCCAGAACTTCCTAACATACCTCCATTGGTACCCCAACCCCAAAGCGTTCCATTTTCTTTAATGGCTATACCATTTCTTACTTGACTAGCTTCTACTTGTTTCCAATCGGTATCAGGATTAATTTGAACGGGTGATAATACATTACTACAGCAAGTTACCGCACTTCCCATTTGTCTGCCATCGTTTTGACCCCAACCCCATAAAGTGCCGTTGGTTCGAATACCATAAGAATGTGATCCCCCTGATAAATGTTTCCAAGTAGCATTTCCAATTTGAGAAAATGTAGGTTGACCAATTATTGTACTACCAATACCCAATTGACCAAATTGATTTGCACCAACACCCCATAACGTATTGTCATTTCTGATTACAAAAGTATTATTGTCTTTACCTGCTACTCCAAAAATCCAATTATTAGCGGTTGATAATTGAATGGGATTGTATTCAGGAATAGCGGTAGTATTCCCCATTTGCCAACCATTATTAGACCCCCAAGTCCAAAAAGTACCGTCTGATTTTATAGCAACAATATGTGAACTTGTTGAAGTACTTATTTTTGTAAAGCACTGCCCATAAAATTGATTTACAATCAATAACAAAGGGAACAATAACACCAGAATTGTGTTTGAATATTTGTTTTTCATGATGATTATGTTTGAGTTAAAATAAATGGAATAAATAGAGGCTGTTATAATGATAACAGCCTCAACTCTACATTATTTTTTTATTAATTTGTATTGAGCAAAAAATAGATTGTTTCTTTTGACAACTACTACATAGACCCCAGTTGGATAACTTTCAGTTTTTACCAAGTGGTTGTTTTCATTGACCGATAATTCGCCATTTGTCATTAATCGTCCTGCTAAATCATAAACGGCATACGAAAGATTTTCTTTGTAACCATTATAATGAATCGTTACTAGATCTTGTGTTGGATTTGGTGACAAGTATAACTCTGTTGGTGTTGAATAATCATTTGTTTTTTCTTGAAACGACCTTACCACATTTTGTTCTTCAATACAACTCGGTATGAATAATTTGAAATCATATAAACAGACTCTACCTTCGGCGTCTGTTCCTGTGAGTAGAAATTCAACATCTCCCCCTTGATAATTGCTAACAATATAATTCATACAATAAAAAATATCATAGTTTCAAATATAAGAAAAGAAATACAAAAAACAAATGGTTTAAAAAATAAAATTTTACATATCAGCATGTTAAACGCTTATTTTTCTATTTTTTATTCTGACAATATAATTGGTTACATAGAAAAAAAAACAACTATTTTCAAGTGATTAAAGCGGGAAATAGTACTTTTTTATTGAAAAAAGCGTCCTAATTTTTATAAAAAAATCGGTATCTTCGCAAAAAATATAACAAAAACCTTTAAAAAAGTTATAATGTCAACCATCGCACAACAATTCGGCATGACCGAAGCCCTAGAAATATTAGGCATAAAACCCATCAACGAAGGAACTTCCACCGGAAACAACCATTTTTCCAATGGCGAAATCATCGAAAGTTATTCACCCGTTGACGGTCAATTGATTGCCAAAGTAAAAACCACCACAGCAGCCGATTACGAAAAAGTAATGCAAACCGCTACCGAAGCGTTTAAAACCTTTCGTTTGATGCCGGCTCCAAAACGAGGCGAAATCGTTCGTCAGTTTGGTGAAAAATTGAGAAAATATAAAGAACCACTCGGGAAATTAGTTTCCTACGAAATGGGAAAATCACTGCAAGAAGGCTATGGAGAAGTGCAGGAAATGATTGATATTTGTGATTTTGCAGTAGGTCTTTCTCGACAATTACACGGGTTAACCATGCATTCCGAGCGTCCCGGACATAGAATGTACGAACAATATCATCCGCTTGGTGTGGTGGGAATCATTTCGGCCTTTAACTTTCCGGTAGCCGTTTGGTCATGGAATACCGCTTTGGCTTGGATTTGTGGCGACGTTTGCGTTTGGAAACCCTCTGAAAAAACACCGCTTTGTGGTGTGGCGTGTCAAAATATTATCGCCGAAGTATTAAAAGAAAATAATTTACCAGAAGGAATCTCTTGTTTAATCAACGGCGATTACAAAGTAGGCGAATTAATGACGCATGACAAACGTGTTCCATTAGTTTCTGCAACCGGTTCCACTAGAATGGGTAAAATTGTGGCACAAGCTTGTGCCGCTCGTTTAGGCAATTCATTGTTAGAATTAGGTGGAAACAACGCCATCATCGTTACACCGGATGCTGACATCAAAATGACGGTTATCGGAGCCGTTTTTGGAGCAGTTGGAACAGCCGGACAACGTTGTACTTCTACCCGACGATTAATCATTCACGAAAGTATTTATGATAAAGTAAAAGAGGCTTTGGCTGGAGCATATAAGCAATTACGTATCGGAAATCCATTAGACCAAAACAACCATGTGGGTCCGTTAATTGATGTTCATGCAGTAGAAATGTACAAAAAAGCGTTAGAAAAGGTAGTGGCCGAAGGCGGAAAAATCATCGTAGAAGGTGGTGTTTTATCCGGAGAAGGATATGAAAGTGGTTGTTATGTAAAACCAGCCATCGCAGAAGCTGAAAATCATTTTGAAATCGTACAACACGAAACCTTCGCTCCGGTTTTATATTTACTAAAATATTCCGGCGACGTGCACAATGCCATCGAAATCCAAAACGGTGTTGCCCAAGGATTATCTTCGGCCATCATGACTAATAATTTACGTGAAGCAGAAGCTTTCTTATCACATGCCGGTTCAGATTGCGGAATTGCCAACGTAAACATAGGAACTTCCGGTGCCGAAATCGGAGGAGCTTTTGGTGGAGAAAAAGAAACCGGAGGTGGTCGCGAATCCGGTTCAGATGCATGGAAAATTTATATGCGAAGACAAACGAATACAATTAATTATACCACAAGTTTGCCATTGGCACAAGGGATTAAGTTTGATTTGTAGTTTAAGAGTATAGAATAAAGAAAATAGAGAATAGAAAACCTTGCAGAATAAAAATTTGCAAGGTTTTTTTATGGAGTGACGCAACTTTTTGCTTTCTTTTTCATCTATAGATAAATCAACCAAACAATTCATGAAAAAGTTATTTTTATTTTTGGCTTGTATGCCGTTTTTACTAGCAACCACTTGCGAAGAAGATGACGAGGTAATTTGCACCCAAGAAGCAAAAGCCGGTTTGAATATTACTGTGAAAGACGCGGTGACGCAAGATTTACTTTCACTTGGGGTAACGGTTATAATTCAAGATGGTTTATATACCGAAACTTTAGAAGAATTCATTGGTGAAGATTTTTCATTTTTTATGGGAGCATGGGAACGAGTTGGTACTTATACTGTAACTGTTTCCAAAGAAGGTTATCAAACCTTCACCTCTGAACCTATTGTTGTAACGGCTGATGTTTGCCACGTTATTCCTCAACAAATAACCGTTGACTTACAACCCAATTAAGGCATGTTTGTTTTGTTTTATACACGAAAAACCCTGCTAGGCACAACGTTTAGCAGGGTTTTTAATTATTTGGTCATTGACAAATTGCCACATCATTTCGTCTTTTTCACATACTGCGTTAAAATATAAATACTTTGGTTTTCCACTCTTCCTTCAATCAGGTTAGCATCATCCCAAACCAATTTAATATTGTGTACCGCAGCACCGCGTTTAGCTGTGAAGTTTGCTCCTTTTACATCTAAATCTTTAATCAAAACCACAGAATCACCATCTTTCAAGATGTTTCCGTTGGAATCTTTGTGGATGATTTTACCTTCTTCATCATCACCTTCTCCGGTAGCTTTTGCCCATTCTAAGGCATCTTCTTCCAGATACATCATTTCTAACAAATCGTGGTTTTTGAGTCGGGCTAGCATTCTCCACGATACAATTTGCACCGGTAAATGTTCGCTCCACATGCTTTCATTTAAACCACGCCAATCCTCAGGATGTGTTGTTTCCGGATTTTCGATTTGATTTTTTAATTTTTCAGTGATTAAAATACAGTTTTCTACACTTTCTTCCGTTTTAGGAGCAACAGTATATACCACTAAATTTTCGTCAGAACCGCTGATTTCACAGAGTGAACCGCTACGGTCTCTTAATCTTTTTTCGGTAATGGTCATTATAAATTGAAAGAAGCTCCGATACTAAATTGGAATTGATTGTTTAGTTTTTCATAACCAATTGGGTCATTGTTGTAAGAAGCAATTGGAAATCCAACTTCTGAAAACAATCCAAATCCTTCAGAAAAGAAATATCTAACGCCGGCATGAGCACCAAAATTACGCAATCCTAAATTTAAACCCGGATAAATATCAATAGCTTCCGGTAATTTTAAAACATTTCCAATGTTGGCACTAAAACGAGCTTTGATATCAAATTCGTCTTCAAATTTTGAAGCATCGCCATCCACACTCAACAAGTAAACAGTTTGAACACCAATTGACATGTTTTCACCAATCCCACGGTCATAAAACAAAGTAATTCCGGTTGCGTGGTCTTGAATGTTAGCACCTACTTGAAATTTTTGATCTCCTTTTCCTTTATACGCTTGAGCATTCGCAAAAAGAGAACCGAACAAAAGTCCTAATACAAATAATTTTTTCATGGTTATAAAATTTTTACAAAGGTATGATTTTTAGTAAATAAAGGTGAAGTTAAATTGAATTTTCAATTTTTAATGAACACGGATTTTAAAAATTGGAGTAATTTGGAAAATTTGATTTTTTAGACTTTACACCTGACAGTTTTTTTTTCAAACCTGTCAGGTGTAATGTTATCAATAGATTTTTAAAATTTTAGAAATTTCTAAAATCCGTGTTCTAAAAATTAAACCGTCTTAATTCCTTCCTTTCTCGTTAGGATACAATTGAGGCAACGATTCACTTTGCCAATATTCTTTAGAATCCACATCTAAAATGGTAAGCGGTCCATAAAAAGCAGCTCCGGTATCGATATTCCACACACAGGCTTTGTTGATGGGAATTGTTTCATTGATACGAGTGGTAGGTGTATGACCGATATAAATTTCGTTGTAAAAAGTAAACCTTTTTGGATAATAAGGACTATTTTTAGTTAATTCCGGATTGAGCGAAAGAGCTGTTTCCCACAAGGTTCTATCCCAATAAAAGAGTCGAGGATAATATTCATAGGCAATGCCGTTTACGTTGGTAAAACCTGCATGTATAAACAATCGGTTTTGGTCATCTAAATAATAATCACGTAAATGATTTTCTAAGAAATCGATGTGTTCTAAACGTGTTTTTTCAGAAACGTTTTGATAAGCATCAATGGTTGATTGACCACCATGTTTGAACCATTCTTGGTTGTAATCGTTTGTTTTTAAATAATTGAGTAACAGTTCGTCGTGGTTACCACGTATGAAAACACAGTTTTTTAGCTTCCCTAATTCGATTAAAAAATCTAACACCTGAGGCGATTCGCTCCAGCCATCTACATAATCACCTAAGAAAATTAATGTATCATTTTTTGTGGCTTGACTTCTTTCAAGTACTTGGTGTAATGCCCGAAGACCACCGTGAATGTCGCCGATTACAAATGTTTTAGTCATTGTTTTTATCATATTTCACCTTCCTCAAAATCCGCATAGTTTCTTTGAAATTAATATAAACTAATGGATTTTCAACTGATTTAAGCAGGGTTTTGGCATCAATTAATTTTTGTTTAGCTTCTTCAAAGCCATTCAAATAACAAATCATTAGGGTTGAAGGCAAATTTAGTAAATCCTTGTTATCAGTTACGCTTAAAAAGGTTCCTTTTTGTAATTTTTGTAGTAAAGCTAAATTGGAATTATAAATATGAAACATCATTTTTCGATTGTATTGTGGAGGGTCGAATAAAAATTCGTTTTCGATTTTATAATATCCGTTATCAAAAAAGGTTAGTATTTGTTTTTCCAGAGGATAGTAACTCGTTTTGTCATTCAATCCCAATGGAACATATTCAGTAATCGAAAATGTTTTGTCATCATAATCAATGGAAACTTCATCAAAAGCAGAGTAAAATAGCTTGATTTGCTCGTTAATTAATTCAATATCTACTCTTGAAAAAAAGATTTTATCCCTCACTTTTTTCTTTTGACCGGCCCAACAAACCACAAAAAGTTCTTTAAATACATGGTAATTTGAATACATGTCTTTATGGCGATTGTTCATAAAATCCAAAACACCTTCTAATGTATAGGAAATACTGTTTCGCGAATTATTTTCAATTCCAATAACGGTTTCAGCATTCATTTTAGAAAATGGAATTTTTTCGTCTGTTGGGATGGAATTACTGCCTCTTCGTACAAAAACGGTGTGAGCCGGAATAGTATAAATTCCCTTTTTAAAAGCAGAAATTTTGCTGTTAGGTTTGATGGTTACCAATCCAACCACTTTGTCTTTTGGTAAGTTTGGAAATGGCACATTTTCATATTGAATTTTAGGAGGATTTTCCAAAAAAGCATTTACCAAGTTTTGAATGCGGCTATCGTCAAAGAAATCATCACCCACAATTTCATTTTCTTGATCTTCTACGCCCACAACAATATACGCATTATTAGTTGGATTGGAATTAGATAAGGCACAAATGTGCTTCAAGAACTTTGCTTTTCCCTCTTTTGAGTGTAGATTAAGTTGTCGTTTTTTATCATAGAAACTATTCTCATCATGATGAGCTAAAAGGTTTTTGATGAGCAATCGTTTATTAATCACGTGAATTACTTTTAATTAAAAAACGCTCAACAAATAAATTTATTGAGCGTTTAAGAGTCGTTAGAAAAAGATTAATTTTTAACTATTTTCTTTGTGCCAATTTTTGTGTTATCAGCAAAAACATTTACAAAATAAACGCCGTTATCTAAGTGTTTTAGGTTAATTTCAGCTTGCTTTGATTCCATTATTTTACGACCATTTAAATCAAATAGTTGATACGAAAAGTCACTAAAATCAGAATTGCTTACAGAAATTGAAACAACATCAGATGTTGGATTAGGATATGCATCAATTCGAGTTGAACGCGAAAAATCAGTAACCCCAAGTGTAGTTCCCTCTAAAGTAAAAGAAAGGTTATTAAAAGCAGTATTATTCGTTAAAGTACTGATTGTAGTCCAATTGGTTGCACCAGCACCAAAAGCATTAGCCGGATCTACCAATTTAGCTTGATAATTCGTTCCACTTGCACCAGTTCCTGTATTCCAATTAAATCGAGCTGCTGCTGTATAAGCGGTTAAATTTACTTTAGGAGCAAAAACCAACCAATAAGTTGTTGCAGCATTAACAATAACCGGACTGGGTAGAGCAGTAGTTAAATCAATATCAAAAACTACTGTTTGAGCCGTTTGAGTTAGTGTAATACCGGCTTGAGTTCCAACCACATCTAAATCAGCTACAATAGTTCCACCTAAACCACCCGGAATTCCGGAAGGAATATTAGTAGCACCATTGGTATAAATCATAAGTCGCATCCCTTGATAAATTGTTGATAGGTTTTGGTCATTTTGAAACCCTCTCAAGGTAACTTTAGTCAATTGAGTTTGTTCAGCAACCGTAAAATCATCGGCACTATACACCCCATTTCCATTCGAAAGAACATTCGAAACAATTCCATTTGTTCCGGTTACGGGTTGATCAAAAACAACTGTTTGACCAAACATAGCACTTGAACAAGCAAGAAGTAAAAAGTAAAGTTTTTTCATAAAAAGATGTTTAAAAATTTCTCCACCAAATTAGGAAATTTTATAATACAAAATATTTTTTTGACATAAAAAAAGCTATTTAACAAAAACAAAATCAGTTCTGTAGAAATTTATAACACTTATTACATTGTTTTATTTGTTTAAAATAGGCTTTTTAAGGCACCTTATTCCCCATACTCTCTGTCCAAATTTCAAACCAATCTTCAATATCCCATTTTATCTTTTCGATTTTTTGCAATTGTTGAATTCGAGCAACATTAACAGTTCCAGCAACCGGAATGATGTTTGAAGGATGATGTTTAATCCAAGAAAGCAATAAAATATCGGCTCCAACATCGTATTTTTCAGTCAATCTTACCAATACTTTTTTTAATCTTCTGGTTTGTTCAGAATCTTCTCTAAAAACACTTCCTAGTGGATTCCATGCCATCGGACGGATATTGTGAACTTGCATATGGTCTAAGCTTCCATCCAACATGGGTTGAAAATGTGTAGCAGAAAATTGAATCTGATTATACGATACTTTCGTTTTTTGTTGAATTAAATCCGTTTGAGAAGGCGTAAAGTTTGACAAACCAAAGTCAATAATTTTACCTTCTTTATTTAATTTTTCAACTGCTTCCGCAATTTCATCAGCTTGCATCAAAGGGCTTGGTCGATGAAGTAAAAACACATCCAAATAATCCGTTTGAAGATTTTTCAGCGAATTTTCCGCAGACCAAATAATGTATTCCTTTGAATAATCATAATGCTTAATGCGATTATTTCGATTATCAGAAAGATGCTGAATACCGCATTTTGTGATCAATTGAATGGCTGATCGATTGATGTTACTTTGTTTAAAAGCATCGCCAAATGCTGCTTCTGTGGTATATCCACCATAAATATCAGCGTGGTCAAATGTGGTGATGTTATTTTCTAAACAAATTAGAATTTGGTTGGACATTTCAGCTTCATTTAAATTTTTGTCCCAAACACCCCAATTCATGGTGCCGGCTATTACGGATGATAATTTTGTTTTCATTTTTTATGGTTATGGATAATGGATAATAGGTAATGGGTAATTGGTAAAAGGTTTAGGTTGTTATAAATTTAAACTTTTAAACTTTTCCAATTCGGTCTTAAAATTATAAAAACTAAATCACAAAACACTCTTAAAGCCTACTATTTAAAAGAAGTTTTAACGCAATGTTAACATCTTGAAAGGAATAAAATTTTCAATTTGCACTGTTAAAATTAACAATTTAATTTTAGTTCAAAAAACGGAATAAAATGGAAGAAAATACAGCCACATTGGATATTAGAGCCATCAATGAAAAAATTGAAAGAGAAAGTGCGTTTATCGATTTGCTTACTTATGAAATGAACAAAGTTATTGTAGGCCAAAAGCACATGGTTGAACGATTGTTAATTGGTCTTTTGGGACAAGGACATATCTTGTTGGAAGGGGTTCCGGGGTTAGCTAAAACCTTAGCTATTAACACCTTATCTCAAGCCGTTCAAGGTTCGTTTAGCCGAATTCAGTTTACGCCCGATTTGCTTCCTGCCGATGTTATCGGTACAATGATTTACAACATCAAACAAAATGAATTTTCCATCAAAAAAGGCCCCATTTTTGCCAATTTCGTTTTGGCTGATGAGATCAACCGTGCTCCGGCAAAAGTGCAATCCGCATTGTTAGAAGCCATGCAGGAGAAGCAAGTTACCATTGGTGAAACCAGTTTTAAATTGGATAAACCGTTCTTGGTTTTAGCCACTCAAAACCCAATCGAACAAGAAGGAACCTATCCGTTACCGGAAGCTCAAATGGACCGTTTCATGCTCAAAACGGTAATTGATTATCCCAAAATGGAAGACGAACGTTTGGTGATTCGTCAAAACTTAAAAGGAAGTTATGAGAAGGTAAATGCGGTGATTTCCATTGATCAAATTCTTCGTGCTCAACAAGCCGTTCGCGAAGTATATATGGATGAAAAAATTGAAAAGTACATTCTCGATATTATCTTCGCAACGCGTTTCCCTGAAAAATATAAACTAGAAAGCTTAAAACCACTTATCAGTTACGGTTCTTCGCCTCGTGGAAGTATCAATTTAGCCACAGCTGCCAAATGTTACGCATTCATAAAACGAAGAGGTTATGTGATTCCGGAGGATGTTCGTGCCGTAGTACACGATGTGTTACGTCATAGAATCGGAATTACTTACGAAGCCGAAGCTGAAAATATTACTTCGGTTGAAATCATTAACAAGATTGTAAACGAAATTGAAGTGCCTTAAATTTAGTTGGCAGTTATCAGTTATCAGTAGGCAGTGAAGATGTTTAACGGATAACAAAAAACCGACAACCGACAACTGAAGAAAGAATGGAAACAAAAGAGCTACTCAAAAAAGTACGAAAAATAGAAATCAAAACCCGACGATTGAGTGATCATATCTTTTCGGGAGAATACCATACGTCGTTTAAAGGTCGGGGTATGACGTTTTCAGAAGTGCGTCAATACCAATTTGGTGATGATGTTCGTGCGATTGATTGGAATGTGACGGCTCGCTACAATGAACCCTATATCAAGGTTTTTGAAGAAGAACGAGAACTCACCATGATGTTGATGGTAGATATTTCAGGTTCGGAAAGTTTTGGCACAAAAAACCAATTGAAAAGTGAAATTGTCACTGAAATTGCCGCAACAATGGCTTTTTCAGCAACACAAAACAACGATAAAATCGGACTGATTTTGTTTTCAGATGAAATCGAATTGTATGTACCACCCAAAAAAGGAAAATCACACGTACTTCGTATCATTCGGGAGTTGATTGAATTTAAGCCGAAAAGTCATAAAACCAATCTTTCACAAGCGTTGAAATTTTTGTCAAGTGTGATGAAAAAGAAAGCGATTGTTTTTTTAATTTCTGATTTTATTGCCGATGATTCGTATGAGCATACGTTAAAAATCGCCGGAAAAAAACACGACATCACCGGTATTAGAGTGTATGATATTCGGGAAGAAAAAATACCTAACATTGGAATGGTAAACATGTTGGATGCCGAAACCGGAGAAACACTTTTGGTGAACACCAATTCAAAATCCATCCGAATGGAGTATGAAAAATACTACCGAGACAGAGTGAATTATTTCAAAGAAACCTTTTCCCGATGTGGCTCAGGAACGGTTCATACACGTGTAGATGAAAGTTATGTAACCAAATTGTTGACTTATTTCAAATCCAGATAAACTAGTTGTTAAGCCAAAATGAAACAAAAAATTTACATACTATTTTTACTGCTTTCTACTGTGGTTTTTGCTCAGCAAAAAAGAGTAACTACTTCGGTTGACAGTACCAAAGTAAAAATAGGAGCTCAAATCAATTTGACACTTAAGACAACGGTAGATACCTTATCCAAAGTTGCCTTTCCGGAAGGAAAATTATTCGGACGATTGGAAGTGCTAGAAAGTTATCCCACCGATACCATCAAGGAAAATGATAAATACCAATTGATTAAAAAATATGGGTTGACGCAATTTGATAGCGGAAAATATACCATTCCTTCCCTTCAAGTGATAATCAATTCAAAAGTTTATCCGACTGATAGTGTTTTGGTTGAAATTCTTCCCGTGGTGGTTGATACGTTAAAGCAACACATGTATGATATCAAAGATATTTCTACCATACCAAATGATTATTCGTATTGGTGGATAATTCTATTGATAGTGGTTGGAGTGGCCGGATTGGGTTATCTTATTTATTATTTCATTAAAAGAAATAAAAAACCGGTTGAGGAAGAAATTGTGTATGCATCTCCCATCGAAAAAGCCACAGCTCATTTAAAGTCATTGGAAAAAAAGAGCTTGGTAGAACGTGGTGAAGTGAAAGAATATTATTCCGAATTAACCGATATTGCCCGAACGTATATTGAAGAAGCTATTGAAATTCCGGCAATGGAAAGTACCACCGATGAGTTAATAGCAGCTTTTAAAATAGCTGTGGTTAAAAAGAAACTTTCCTTAACGGAAGAAACCATCAAAAATCTAGAAAAGGTTTTGAAACAAGCCGATTTGGTGAAATTTGCCAAATCAAAACCGTTGGAATTTGAAATTGCGGATGATAAAATCAAAATTGAAAAAACCATATATAAAATTCACCAATCCATTCCGGAAGTTGTAGAAGAAGAGGAAGATTTAATCGATAATGAAGCAATCAAAGCCAAAATTTTAAAACGCAAAAAAGCTAAACAACGCAACATTATTATACTTTCTACGGTTGGTGTTTTATTACTTTCATTGGGAATTTTGGTTGCAGTTAAAGGATTTGATTTCTTAAAAGACAACATCATTGGACATCCAACCAAAGAATTATTAGAAGGCGAATGGGTTTCGAGTGAATATGGAAATCCTGCTATTATTATTGAGACTCCTAAAGTGCTTAAACGAATGGATGTATCAAAAATGATGGGCAAAGAGTTAGGGGAATTAGCCAACATGCAAATGTTTGGTTATGGTTCGATGATGGATGATTATTATATAGCAATCATGACAACCAACTTTAAAAAAGATGTAAAAGTTGATTTGAATCAAGCGTTTGAAGGTTCATTGAAAATGATGGAAGCAAACGGAGCCCAAAATATTTTAGTGAAACAAAATGAGTTTTCAACTCCAGAGGGAGTGAACGGTTTACGGGCGTATGGAACAATGAGTATTTTGGATAAGCTTACTAAAAAAAGTCGTAAGGCGTTTTATGAAGCTATTTATTTTGCTCAAGAAGGTGGTTTGCAACAAATAGTTGTGATGCACGAGGAAGGCGATGAAGTGGCCAACCAAATTACAGAGCGAATTATGAATTCAGTTGAATTAGCCAAATTAAAACAATGATGGAAAAGATAACGTTTTTACATCCGCAGTTTTTTTGGTTGTTTACCCTTTTACCGGTTGCAATCGCTTGGTATGTTTGGAAAAGAAATAAACAAACTGCTACGTTAAAAGTGAGTTCTTTGAAAGGTTTTAAAGTAAAAGGTTCCATTCTTCCCAAATTAAAGCCGATACTTTTTGTGATGAGAATGTTGGCTTTAAGTGCTATCATTGTAGCTTTAGCTCGCCCAAGAACGGTGGATGTTAGCAACAAAACTAAAACCACTCGCGGAATTGACATTGTGATGGCTACAGACGTTTCAGGAAGTATGTTGGCCAAAGATTTAAAGCCTAATCGGTTAGAATCTTTAAAAAAGGTAGCGGCAAATTTTGTGAATGACCGACCTAATGACCGTTTCGGAATAGTAGTGTATGCCGCCGAAAGCTACACCAAAACACCCGTAACAAGTGATAAATCAATTGTGATTGATGCCATCAAAAGCATTAAGTATGATAATGTCTTGAAAGATGGAACCGGAATCGGGATGGGATTGGCTACAGCTGTAAATCGATTAAAAGACAGTAAAGCAAAAAGCAGAGTTGTCATTTTGTTAACTGATGGAGTCAACAATGCCGGATTTATCGAACCGGAAACTGCAGCTGATATTGCCAGAGAATATGGCATAAAAGTATATACCATTGGAATAGGAACCAACGGAATGGCAGAATTTCCTTATGCGTATGCACCCAATGGTGGATTTTTATTCCGTATGATGCCGGTAGAAATTGATGAAGCATTAATGAAAAACATTGCCAAAAAAACAGACGGAAAATATTTTAGAGCAACTAGCAATAGTAAGTTAAAAGAAATTTACGACGAAATTAATCAATTGGAAACTACCGAAATAGAAGAACAAAAATTCTATAATTATGAGGAGAAGTTTCGTCCGTTGATTTGGATTGCCGGGTTACTATTATTAATCGAAATAATTTTAAGACAAACCATTTTTAGAGGTTTTATATAAGATGTATTCACAAATAGACGAAAAAATATATTTATACTTTTTAGCTGTTGTTCCCATAATAGTCATGCTTTTTTTAATCAATTTATATTGGAAAAGAAAAAAGCAACGCGAATTTGGCGATGTTGAATTGGTTAAAAAGTTAAGCCCGGAAAAATCAGTTTTTAAATCTGTTTTGAAGGTTTCCTTTTTATTGTTGGGCTTGGCAAGTTTAATCATCGCTTTAGCCAATCCTAAAATTGGTACCAAAATGGAAACGGTAAAACGAGAAGGAATCGATATTGTTTTTGCCATTGACGTTTCTAAAAGCATGTTGGCCGAAGACATGGCTCCCAACCGATTGGACAAAACCAAACAAATTGTTTCACAAATCATAAATCAATTGGGTAGCGACCGTATTGGAATGGTGGCCTATGCCGGAAGTGCTTTTCCGGTTTTACCGATTACAACTGATTATGGTGTGGCTAAAATGTATTTACAAGGGATGAATACAGATATGGTTTCTTCACAAGGAACTTCACTGGAAGATGCCATCAAATTATCGGCCAATTTTTTTGATAAAGGAAATGCAACCAATAAGTTAATTATATTAGTATCGGATGGTGAAGATCATTCAGAAGGGTATGAAGGTGCGATAGAAGAAGCGGTAAAAGTTAAAGCAAAGATTATCACGATTGGTGTTGGAACCGAAAAAGGCGGACCGATACCATTAAAAAGAAATGGAGTAGTGGAGAGTTTTAAACGAGACCAAAATGATGAGGTGGTAGTGACTAAACTTAATCCGGAAATTCTAAAAGAAATTGGAAAAGGAACCAAAGGCGGTTATGTAAATGGAGGAAACACCAAAGAAGTTTTGGATTATGTTAAAAATGCTTTGGAAAATATTGAAAAAACCGAATTTGAAACCACACAAGTAGCCGATTTTCAATCGCAATTTCAATGGTTTTTGGGAATTGCGTTTCTACTTTTGTTTTTGGATATTTTCTTGTTGGAAAGAAAAACGAAATGGATTAGTAAATTGAACTTATTTAACGAAAAGGAATCATGAATAAGCTAGCTGTTTTAGTATGTTTACTTTTTTCCTTTCTTTTGCAAGGGCAAGAAAAAGAAAAGCAGGAAAAAGACAAGATTTTGCCTAAAGCTAATGAAGCTTTTGCGGAGAAAAATTATACTGATGCCGAGGCTCAATATAGAATTTCCAATTCAAAAGGACTTTCCGGTGCGAAACCGGCTTATAACTTAGGAAATTCCATTTACAGACAAAATCAGTTTAGTGAATCGAAGTTTGCGTATGGAAAAGCACTTGAAAAAGCAACCACAAAAGATGAAAAACACAAAGCTTGGCATAATTTAGGCAATGTGTTTATGAAAGAAAAGCAATATAGCAAAGCGGTTGAAGCGTATAAAAATGCGTTGCGAAATAATCCTTCCGATGAGCAAACCCGATACAATTATGCATTGGCAAAAGAATATTTGAAGAACAATCCGGAAGATCAAAATCAAGACAAGAAAGACGACAAAAAAGACGATAAGAAAGACGACCAAAAGCAAGACAAAGGCGACGGCGATAAAGACAAAAAAGACGATAAAAAAGAAGGAGATAAAGATAAAGGAAAAGGAGATAACAAAGAAGATAAGAACGAAGGCGATCAAAAGAAAGATCAAAATCAAGGCGGTCAACCCAAGCCACAACCTTCAGGAATTTCTAAAGAAAGTGTTCAAAATCTCTTAGATGCCGTAAATAATGAAGAAAAGAAAGTACAGGAAAAAGTTAACCTTCAAAAAGTAAAAGCAAAACCTGTTCAAACGGAAAAAGATTGGTAATTGAAAATGAAAAAACTAGTATTTATACTATTATTAACGTGTCAAACCTTTTTTGCACAAGTTCAATTTGATGCTAAAGTAAGTAAAACGTCTTTGGGATTAAACGAACGATTGCGAATTGATTTTACCATGAATGTAGACGGCGACAATTTTGTGCCGCCAACTTTTGACGGTTTTCGATTGTTGGCCGGCCCGAGTCAGCAAGTGAGTCAGTCGTGGGTGAATGGAAAAAGCTCGTTCAACAAAACCTACTCCTATTTTTTATTGCCTTTGCAGAAAGGAAATTTAACTATCAAACAAGCTTCAATCGAATACAACGGTCAAATCTTTAAAACTACACCAATTGCTGTAAAAGTAACCGATGCGGTTGAACAACCTCGCGACCCAAATGATAATTCTGTATCTATTAATGATGCGTTGCATTTGGTAGCCGAAGTCAGCAAAACAAGTCCTTATTTAAATGAACCGATTACGGTTGTCTATAAATTGTATTTCAGCCATAATATCGGAATAACGAATTGGCGGGAATTAGATAAACCCAAATACAATGATTTTTGGAGCCAAAACATCGACATTAAACAATTAGTGGCAGAGGAAGGAACGTATAATGGTGAACGTTTTCGTTATGTAGTACTTCGGAAAACTGTTTTATACCCCCAAAAATCAGGAAAGTTGGAAATCGAACCGCTTTCGTTAGATATTGATGTAGAATTGCCAACCAATCGCCGAAATATCTTCGGTCAAGTAATGCTCACCAAAGACCACAAACGAGTTTCTGCCGGAAGCAAAATCATTAACGTGAAACCACTTCCCGAGAACGGAAAACCAATTGATTTTTCAGGAGCCGTTGGTAAATTTGATTTCAAAGTAACACCATCCAAAACCACTTTAAAAAATGGCGAAAGCATGGATTTGGAAGTGAGTGTTTCCGGTGTAGGAAATTTAAAATTATTTAGCCTGCCAAAACCGGTTGTTCCTACTGCTTTAGAAATGTATGATCCGGTTCATTCCGAAAATGTAAATACGCCATTGAGTGGTATGAATGGCAAAATTTCAGATAAATACACGATTATTCCACAATTCAAAGGAAATTATACGATTAAACCGATGCAATTTTCGTATTTCGATTTAGGGTCAGGAAGTTACAAAACCATCACATCCAATGAGATTATGATTAATGTAATGGATGGACCATCTTCTCCCAATGCTGGAAATACAAATCAAGACAATGCTTCGGTCGATAAAAAAACAGTTTCGGCTCAAGATCAATTCAAATTCATTCATTTAAAAACCAAATTATCTCAAATCAATAAAAAAGATTTCTTTGGCTCTACAACTTATTATGTTTTGATGGGGATTCCGTTTTTACTGATTCCATTTATTATTTTGTTCAAAAAGAAAAAAGAAGCAATTGACGGTGATGTGATTGGTAATAAGTTGAAAATGAATAATAAATTGGCTAAGAAGTATTTATCAGAAGCCAAAAAACAATTGGGTAACAAAGAACCGTTTTATGTTGCGTTAGAAAAATCGTTGCACAACTTTTTGAAAGCCAAATTGAAAATTGAAACCTCAGAAATGAGCAAAGAATTAATCAAAGAATTTTTAGCCGATAAAAAAGCCCAACCTGAAACCATTGAAAAATTCATTCAAATTACCGAAAATTGTGAGTTGGCTCGCTATGCTCCGTTTTCAGATGTGGCCATGCAAAACGATTTTGATAAAGCAGCGGAAGTAATTTCAGAGTTGGAAAAACAAATTTCTTAACATCAAAACCATGAAGAATATCATCTATATTTTACTTTTGCTTTCCCAAACATTTTGGGCTCAGAGTGTTTTTGATAAAGGAAACGAACACTATCGAAAAGGCAATTATCAAGAAGCGATAAATGCTTACGAAAGTATTATAAAAGACAAAAAAGAATCATGCGATTTATATTTTAATTTGGCCAACAGTTACTATAAACTAAACCAAATTGCTCCTGCGATTTATTATTATGAAAAAGCACTTTTGATAAGTCCAAACGACAAAGACATTCAGAATAACTTAAAATTCGCTAAAAACAGTACGATAGACGACATAAAAGAAGTTCAAAAAGTAGGATTTGAAAAAATTCTAGGCAATTTCACCGGTCTTTTTCATTATAATTCTTGGGCATATATTTCAGTGGGATTAGCTGTTTTGTTTCTATTGTTTTTCATAGGATATTATTTCTCACAAACAACCTTGGCAAAACGTATCTTTTTTGTGGGAATGTTTATTGTTCCGATTTTGATTTTGATGGCTGTTGGTGCGGCTATTTTTGAAAGAAATCTTTATATCAGTATAAAACCGGCAATTGTTTTTGCGGATGTAATTTCGGTAAAAAACGAACCTCGAGAAAACGCTACAGATTCATTCATTCTTCACGAAGGAACGAAAGTTTTTGTTTTAGAAACAGTTGACAATTGGAAAAAAATTCAACTTACAGATGAAACTGAAGGATGGATTTTAAGCGAAGCCATTAAGGAGTTGAAGTAGTTTCTTCATACACTTTTTTCACATCGTCAATCCATTTGGTAACCATTGGCATTATAAAAGCGGTGGTGTCTAAAGTTGGTCTGTAAAAAATTGATTTTTCTTGTTTTTCTTTCGAAATCAATTGATTATCTACATTTATTTTTTGAACTAAATTCAGCACAATTCCAATCAACAAAGCGGTTTTTAAAACACTGAAAATTCCGCCTGCTAATTTGTTTGCCCAACCTAAAAAAGCAAAATCAGCAATTTTTGTAAATATTTTTGCCAACAAATGAACGCCAATGATAACCAAAATTAGTGTCAAAACAAAAGCTGTAATTTGAATTGTTTGTGGATTCCAATTGACAAAATCTTCTAAAAAACCTTTCACCAAATAGGAAAATTTAATCGCCAAAAAAACGCCTAAAATAAACGAAATGATAGAAGCAATTTCAACAAACAAACCGTTTTTGATGCCTTGATACAAACCGATTATTAATAAAATGCCAATAAAAATATCCATTTGTTCTTTTTAAACAAAAATAAGTTTTTTTGTGAACCATTAAGGTATTAAGTTACATTAAGTCTTAATGCATCCTAATACCTTAATGGTTTAAATAATTTAAGTTTTTATTTTTTTTAATTTTTCTTATTTCTTAAATCTGTGTTCTAAAATGTCTTAATTTTAATGGTTTTAATCTAAAAACTTATCTTTGCCAAAAATTGTGGATGATTGATGAAATAACTCTTCCGTCATCCCACATCCATCTTCCATCATGTCAAGAGATATTCAATTAAAAGAACGTTGGGAAAACGTTGTCACCATACTATCCAATCAATTTGCCGATGGTGATGAACTCGACCTCGATGCCATCATTTACCTTATTGGTGTGCAAGAGCTGGGCAAGGTAAAACAAATCTTCAAAAAAGACGAAAAAATCAATTTGATGCATATTGCCATTTGTCGTTTACTCGAGCCTTATGGCTATTATGAGTTTGAGTTTATTGACAACGACGGTTGGCCGCATTACAAAGTAAAAGAAGAACTTCCGCCATTAAAAGCAGGCGAACAATCCGTTCTGATGAAAGAAGCGATTGTGCATTATTTTTTGGAGAAGGAATTGATTAAATAGTTTTCATTTTTTAATAAAAACTCCCAACTTCCAACTTCCAACTCCCAACTTTTTCCTAAATTTGCACCTTTACAGCACGAACGATGATAGATAAGATTAAAGAATACATTGGTGAAGCACAAGCTTTTCAAACGGATAACAAGGAAACTCTTGAACAATTCAGAATTAAATTTTTAGGAAGCAAAGGTTTATTGAAAGACTTGTTTGCCGAATTTAAAAATGTTCCAAACGAACAAAAAAAAGAATTTGGTCAGGTTATCAATACATTAAAAAACACGGCTGAGGAAAAAGTAAAATCCATTCAGGAAATGCTGGAAAGCAAAGAAGAATCGGTGGGTGTTTTTGGTGATTTAACGCGTCCGGGAGAGCCATTTCCAATTGGTTCTCGTCATCCAATCTCGTTAGTAAAAAACCAAATTATCGATATTTTTTCCAATATTGGTTTCAATGTTTCCGAAGGTCCGGAAATTGAAGACGATTGGCATAATTTCACCGCATTAAATCTACCGGAATACCATCCGGCAAGAGATATGCAGGACACGTTTTTTATTCAAACCAATCCTGATGTTTTGTTGCGTACGCATACGTCATCTGTGCAGGTGCGATACATGGAAAACAACAAACCACCCATCAGAACCATTTCTCCGGGACGAGTTTTCCGTAATGAAGCCGTTTCTTCGCGTTCGCACTGTATTTTCCATCAAGTGGAAGGTTTGTATATTGACAAAGATGTTTCGTTTGCCGATTTAAAGCAAACACTTTTATACTTTACAAAAGAAATGTTCGGAAAGTCGAAAATTCGTTTGCGACCTTCTTATTTTCCTTTTACCGAACCAAGTGCTGAGGTCGATATTTATTGGGGTTTAAAAACCGAAACTGATTATCGCATCACCAAAGGAACCGGATGGTTAGAAATCATGGGCTGTGGAATGGTTGATCCAAATGTGTTGAAAAACTGCGGAATCAATCCGGATGAATACAATGGTTTTGCTTTTGGTATGGGAATCGAACGTATTGCGATGCTTTTATACCAAATTGGCGATATTCGTATGTTTTATGAAAATGATGTTCGCTTTTTAGAACAATTTAAAACGAGTATATAAATTTAGAATTATGATTAACGATTTTTGATTGCAGATTTAATTCCACAATCAAAAATCGTCATTCTTAAATCGTTAATCCCATGAAATCCGACATTATCATCCCCAAAGTAGAAAACGTTTTTCTAGCCGCCATTCAAGAATGGAACGACGACTTTATGGATAACGTTTGGAATGTGTATCTCATCAACGACAGCGACTTTACATTAGACAGCGTGATGGTCGTTTCTAAAGCGTTTGGTACCGTTAATGGCGAAATGAAAAAAACATCGCTTTTGCGACATGCCTTTGTGGAAATTCCTTCTGTTTCTGCTGTGAAAATTGAAATGATAGAAGCCAGTGTCTTAGCTTTGAACAATGAATTCATGGTAACCTATTTCATTGGAAATACCTTATACGATAAAAAATTTACTTTCAGAACAAATACCATCAACGAACGAGCAACGGAAGAAGTACCTGTTTTGTTTAAGAATGGAGTGGTGGTGAAGTAAAAGAAAATAGAACAAAGAGTATAGAAAAATAGATAAATACTATGAGTTGGAAATCTATTCTCTTTTTTCTTTTCTCTATTTTCTTAATAAATTAATCCAACTTATCCGTCAATTTTTTAAACACACTTTTCGGGTCTTTATTTTCGTATAAAATTTCATAAACCGCATCAATAATTGGGGTTTTGGCTTTGTAATCTTGGTTGAGTTTGTAAGCACTTTTCACGGCATAATATCCTTCGGCAACCATACTCATTTCCATCATGGCACTTTTTACGGTGTAGCCTTTTCCAATCATATTTCCAAACATTCGGTTGCGTGAAAACACAGAATAACCGGTTACCAATAAATCGCCCAAATAAGCCGAATTATTGATATTGCGTTTCATTTTATGTACTTTTCGGATGAATTTTTTCATTTCTCGGATGGCATTACTCATCAATAACGCTTGAAAATTATCGCCATAACCTAAACCATGAGCCATTCCGGCAGCAATAGCATAAATGTTTTTCAACATCGCAGCATATTCGGTTCCGATAATGTCATCGGAAATTTTTGTTTTGATGTAATTGCTGTTTAAATTCTTGGCCACAATTTTAGCTTTTGACGCATCAGCACACGCAATCGTTAAGTAGGAAAGACGTTCCAATGCTACTTCTTCTGCGTGACACGGACCGGTAATTACACCAATATTTTCATACGGAATGTCATATTTTTTGTGAAAATGTTCGCCAACAATCAAAAACGTCTCGGGTACGATTCCTTTGATGGCAGAAAAAATAATTTTATCACTTAATGATGCTGTTAACTTTGCTAATTCGGCACTCAAAAAAGCAGAGGGAATAGCAAAAATAAGAATGTCGGCATAATTTACCGCTTCGTTTATATCCGTAGTTAAGTGTAATTTTTTGGTGTCAAATTCAACGGAACTCAAGTAATTGGGGTTATGCTTTTCTGTTTTTATATGGTCAATAGCGTTTTGATTTCGCATGTACCAACAAATTTGAGATTGATTGACACAAAGCATTTTTGCTATGGCTGTAGCCCAACTTCCGCCACCAATTACAGCAAATTTTGGAGAATTGTTCATTTTGTTTGTTTAGTTTGCAAAGGTAAATTTAACCTAAATTTTTAAATTGATAGTTTAAAAGTTGAATCAATTTGTTTGATGAAACCGTTTTGCCTACAGAATGCTCATTTTCATTAAATTGTGGCTGAGCTAAATTTTGTTCCAATGCTTTTTCTGTATAATATTTTTTTCGAGTGGGATGAAATGGTGCAACAGCATTTAGAACCGTATTCCACACCTCATTTTCAATGATTTTTTGAATGATTTGGATGCAATCTTGTTGATGAATTAAGTTGATGGGTGCTTCCGGATTTTCCACATTATTTCTTCCTGCTAAAAATTTTATGGGATGACGGTCTTCGCTAATTAATCCGCCAAAACGGAGAATTGTGGTTTGAAAGTTGGAGTTATTTAAAAGTAAATTTTCGGAAATGAGCAATTGTTTCCCGCTTTCGGTTTCCGGATTTGGCATTGTTTCTTCGGTAACAACTTGATTTTTATCTGCGTAAACCGAAGTTGAACTCACAAAAATTACTTTTTTTACCGATGATTTTTCGATAGACGGAATGAAAATTTCAATTTTCGACACGAAATTTTCACTGGAATTTCCTCTTAATCCGGGTGGAATATTGATGATTAAAACTTCTGAATTTTCTAAAAAAGCATCACTATTACGCGAAAGTTCATTCGCTTTAAGCGAAATTAAAAAAGGTGAAATTCCTTCATTTTTCAGAATTTCTAATTTTGTTTCCGTTGTAGTTGAACCTTTTATCGAATAGCCATTTTGTAGCAAATGTTTCGCCAAAGGCATTCCTAACCAGCCGCAACCTAAAATGCTAATTTGTTTCAAGACTGTCTTTTTGAGTGATTAAAGAATCTGTTTCGGTTGTTAGACTTTCTTTGATTTCAACTGTTTTTGCTTTGTTTTTCTGAAGCCTTTTCTTCACAACAATCGCATCGTTTAACACAAAAGGCATTGGAATAAAAGCATCCGGTCGTTTTGGAATACTAAACTGCGGATTTTCTAATAAATCAAACGAAGAAACCATAATGTCTAATTCTAATTCGTCGTCTTTGTGAATTTGAAAACTCAAGGTCAACGGTTTGTTGTTGATTGGATAATAATTCAACAAATTGGATTTTTTTCGTTTAAAAAAGCTTCCTTCTTGGTTGATGTTTTTGATGCCATTGGCTTTTAAATGATGGATTTTTAATTTTTCAGGAGCAAAAACATCTATTCGGTTCACTTTTCGGTTGGCATCGATTCTTATCGTAAGTGCTCGTTGATTGCCCACAATAGTATCTCTTAGAAATGTAAAAGTAGGTTTCGCAATGTTTTTCTTTGGAGCTTCGGCCGAAAAACTATAGCCGGAGTTGTATTTGCTTGACAATCCCTGTTGGTTTAAACTATTGTCTAAATTCGGTTTTTCGCCTACATAATTCTTGGTCCATTGGTCTAAAACTTTATCATAGGTTGCCCAGTTGGCTTGGTCTTTATCGGCATCATACACATACAACAAGCTGTTGGGTTTTCCTTTTCCTTTTTCAAATTTACCATCAAAATGAGCTTTGATAAAAAATCCTATGGAAATGATAAACAACAAAGTTCCCCAATTGGTTTTTCTTGAAAAATTGCCAAAAACAGGCAATAAAAGTGCAAAAGTAAGGACGACCAAAACGGCACTTCCGGCAAGCATTTTTAATCCTAAACCAATTGGAAATAATTGAATAAACGGAACCAAAATCAGTAAAGCCGGAATGCTAAAAGCTACATTTATAAACGGATTTGACTTTTCTTTAAATACAAAAAAAGCAAGTGTAAAAACAGCAAAATAAGCCGGAAACACAAAAAATGCGGCTCCTTTTAAATAAAAACAAATTAAAAAATTGATGATGAACCATAAAAATACTGGAGCTACAAAATGGCTTGGCACCAATTTAATTTTGGTGAATTTGGCATATATCCAAAAACAAATGGCCAACGACAGTAATACAAATGCGGCAATATAACCATGACCGTTATAGGTGAATCCGTGCAACATATCTTGGTATTGCGGATAAAGCGACTGAATCATTTCCCAACCAAAAAAAGTAACCAATCCAACAATAATGAGAGACAAAAACAAAGGTGCAAATCCGCGGATAACTTCTTTAAAATCTAATAAATGTTTGCCTAATCCAATGATTACAACACCAAGAAAAAGTACAAAAGCAACAATTAAAAGTGGAAAATTCCATGAAAACGGATAATGAAAAAATCCAATTGGTGAGCTGAAATATACATGATCTTCTTCTGTTTTAAGATTACTTAAATCAACATTTGAATAATAATTCAGCAACGGCATTAGATAGGTTGCTTGATGCTCAATAGATTCCGGTGTAATGTTTTCAAAATTATCCTGAACCGTATGATAATCAAAATGATCATCAATAAAGGCAAAATTAAAACCGGGAATATTGGCTTTTTCGCGAAAAGCGGTTAAATCGGTATCGTTGGGAAGCATTTTATAAATGCTGTACATCAAGGAATTAGAAACCGGATATTTAGGATTGGCTTCACTAAATGTTTTAATCAAATTGGCATTTCCGCCGTTGGTTTCGGCCAACATCATAGAAGGTCCTGCTGTTCCACGAGCTTCAAAATTGATGACTAAGCCTACTTCTTTTGCCCAAGGATGTTCGGAAGCAAAGGCATACGCACCATTTAAACCCAATTCTTCCGCATCAGAAAATACTATGACAATATCGTTCTTTGGTGTTTTGTTTGTATGCAAAAAGGTTCTGATTCCTTCTAAAATAACGCCCAAACCATTGGCATCATCGCTCGCACCATATGATTTGGTATGCGGAGCACTGTCAAAGTGAGTGAGTAACAAAAGTGATTTTGATGAATCGAAACCTTTTATTTTGGCTACAATATTTTGTGTTTCCACTAAATTATTCCATTTGCTCAGAATGGTACTTTTTTGAATTTGTGGTGCAAGCCCTAATTTTTTTAACTCACTTTCTAAATAATTAATAACATTTAGATGGTATGGAGATCCCACATAATGTGGTTCTTTTGAAATTTCTTTTACATGTTTTAAAGCTCTTTCAGTAGAAAATTCAGAAAGTGGAAC
>JAFLBT010000120.1 GCA_017302935.1 Flavobacteriales bacterium
GATGGAGACATAATAGAAGAGCACCGAAAAACTGCAGTAATACCAAAATTTTTTTCCAAATTCGCCCCACTCCGGGTTGATGATAAAAAAAAGTAAGCGAATGGATAACAAAAGTAAGAACGCCACCAAAAATCGTTTGGCCCAAGTAAATAAAAAAGCATCGGCAAAACTGAGGGTATCATAGGTAATCTTTTTGTAGCGGTTATACGTTTGAAGACTCTTTAACAAATAGATTAAAAGCATAAAAAAACCAACGATTTGGTACCATAATGAAAAATCTTTATCTCTGCCGTCCCGATAAAAATAGATGTCATTCAGAATGACGGTATCGGTTACAAAAACCAATGCAGAATACAAGAGGTACAACGTGGCAGGAAGAAAATGCAAATAGTCTTTTTTGGAAAAAACAAACGAACGGTCAAGCAACGTTTTGCAATAGAAATACAACACCGGAGGCAACAGAAAAAGTTGTTGAAAAGGAATATAAAACAACGCTTCGCGATAGCCTGAGGCAGTGTACCATCCGGCATAACCAAAAACAAAGGGAGCAATATACAAACTACTTAAGAATGTAAACGCACTTAACCACAAACTCGCTTTGTCTTGATTTTGCAATCCTTTGAGCAGCAATAGCAAACCAAACACCACACCATGCAGCATGAAAAATAACAGGATTGAGCTTTTTTCATTAAAATCAAAATACATACTTTCGAAATAAAAGAATGGCTAATCAGAGGAAAGGGTGAGGTTCGACACACTGACTTCATCCGTCCACGAATATAGTAAAAAATACATTGTGCGTGGAAAGAGCAACTAATTTCCCTCGGCAACCTGTAGTTTGTTTAATGCTTCGATTCTCGTTAATCCTGCTGCTTATCATCAATCTACTTTGAAAGCAATTAAGTCTGCACTATACGGTAAAGCAAAATCCTGAACGGAGTTTGTACTATCTAACCATGCCGATTCATCTGCTTTCTTCAACATAATCGGCATTCTCTTTTTATGGTTATGAATGAATTCCATTTGTTTATTGGCAGCTGTAGTCACAATGGAAAACGAATTATAATTACAACCAGTAGAAGAATTAAGCCATGTATCATAAATCCCTGCAAAAGCAAAAAGTTCCGACTCACCGGATGATACGCGGTACTTATCCTTTGATTTACCTTTTTCTTCATTCCAATGCCATTCAAAAAAAGCAGAAGCAATCACCAAGCATCGATTAGAAGTAATGTTTTTAAAACTCGGCTTATCATCAATGGTTTCAATTCGGGCATTCAACGTATTCTTCCTAAAATCAATATCCCTCGACCACGACGGAACCAAACCCCAATGATAGTTGGTTGAAATGATTTCCGGAGAAGTATCCAAAATAACCGGAACATTCAAAAATTCAAAACCAACAATATAATCCGATTGCAAAAACAAATCGGGTTTATCCACTTTGGCTTTGAAACGTTTTTCAACTTTTAGTAATGGTTCGCTTTGCTCTGAGTAGTAGCACATTTGGTTTGTGTGTTGGTTTGCAAACTTTTTTAAATGAAAAGCAAGTTAGCGAATTTTTTTCGCCTCAAACCAATGGAGACTAAGATATGTAGAAATTTTATTGATTACGAAATCCGATCTTTGATATCCATCACATCATTTTGTAGTTTTCTGATTATTCCCTCTAAGCTCTCAGTAGAATAATTTTCAGGCCTAAAATTCTCCCGCTCAATGCTCCCCACATACTCCCATATCTCGGCAATCTCAGAAAATTTAACATCATACGGCTGATAAAAAGTGTTATCAGAATGCAATGTAAAAGTATTTTTCCCATTCTTGTTTAATCGTTTATAAACCATTTCATTATTCGTCGTAATCACAATATACGTCTTCCCATCCATTACATCGCCTAACTTCTCTACATATTTAGCAATAATAAACGACTTACTGTTATGTGGTGGCATCGAATCCCCTTCAACAGGAAAGGTGCGGTACTTTTCATTCTTTTTCAACCAAGGAAGGGAAATATGTTCCAATTGCGACATAAACGTAAAATCAGCATATCCGCCTGCGGCATAACCGGCTTTAGCTTTGTGGGTAACAATTTCTATCAAATTTTGTCCTTCTGAATCCACGGCGATAGGCAATACTATTCGGTTGTCCTCTAAACGCACCAATTCGTCTAGAGATATTTTTCGCAAATCCACCGTTAAAAGCAAATCAATACTGATATGATAATACCTCGAAATAAGCAACAGCGTTTCTGCCGGTGGTGTGTTCTTACCGTATTCATATTTCTTGTAGCGATCCAACGGCAACTTCATTCCGTCCGCAGCTTCTTGCTGCGACAAGTTCCGCTTACTTCGCAACCATTTTAAATTGTCGGAAATATACAACATATGTTAAAGGGATTTTAAGTCACTACAAAGTTAATTAATTTAGGGATTAAACGTCCTAATTTTGTAAAATAATTTCAACTTCAAAAATCATATTACAATGTCACGGGCAATCGTTCACATGGATTTAGATACCTTTTTTGTCTCTTGCATCCGATTGGAAAATCCGCAACTAAAGGGAATTCCTCTAATCGTTGGCGGTGGCGAAAGAGGTGTGGTGGCTTCCTGTTCCTATGAAGCTCGATATTTTGGGGTGCGTTCTGCCATGCCTATGCGAATGGCATTACAACTATGTCCTCAAGCTAAAATCGTAAAAGGTGACATGGAATTGTTCTCCAAAAAATCGCATGAAGTCACCCAAATCATTGAAGAAAATGCACCACTGGTGGAAAAGGCAAGCATAGATGAATTTTACCTTGACATTACCGGAATGGATAAATTTTACGGTTGCTACAAATGGACGAATGAATTAACCCAAACCATCACCAAAGAAACCGGATTGCCCATCAGTTTTGCCTTATCTGTAAACAAAACAGTTTCTAAAATTGCCACCGGTGAAGGAAAACCCAATGGCAATTTGGAAATCAAGGAAAATATGGTAAAACCATTTCTCAATCCACTATCCATTCGAAAAATACCCATGTTAGGCGAAGTGACGTTTAATTTGCTTTCACGACTTGGCATTCGCAACATCGAAAAATTAGCCGAAACGCCTGCGGAAGTACTGCAAAGCATGATGGGCAAAAACGGTTTGGAAATTTGGAAAAAAGCAAACGGCATCGATAACACACCCGTTGAACCGTACCGAGAAAGGAAATCACTTTCTACAGAACATACCTATTTACAAGATACAATTGACATTAAAAAGGTACAATCCTTAATTTTAGGTATGGTAGAAAAACTAGCCTACCAAGCCCGAGCAGAACAATGGTTAGTTTCAACAGTAGTAGTGAAAATTCGGTATGCCAATTTTGATACCGAAAATCTTCAACGCAAAATAGCCTACACGTCTTGTGACCATGTGTTAAGCAAAATAGCCATCGAGTTATTCAATAAGCTCTACAATCGTCGTATGCGTATTCGATTAGTCGGGGTTTCCTTTACCGGTTTAGTGCGTGGAACCTATCAAATTGACATGTTTGAAGATACAGAAGAAATGATCGCCTTATACCAAGCGATGGACAAAATCAAAAACCGATTTGGCTATGATGCGGTAACCCGTTGTGGCGGAAGAAACATTACCTCCAAAGCAGGAAACATCATTTCTAATCCAAGAAGTCAATCAATTATTCCAAAATCAAAAAATACTGACTAATGTACCTCAATTGCCATTCTTTTCATTCGCTGCGTTACGGCACTATACCTCTACAGGAATTGGTAGAACAGGCTGTCGCATTTGGGGTAAATGCAATGGCATTAACCGACATCAATACCGTAACAGGCATCTATGATTTTTATAAAGCCTGCCAAACAGTAAATATAAAACCGCTCGTTGGAATTGATTTTCGTAACGGGGGGAAACAACTCTACATTGGTTTAGCCAAAAACAGAAAAGGCATTGCCGAAATGAACCAATTGGTAACTAAACATAATTTCGACAATACACCACTACCGGAAAAAGCACCTGATTTTGAAAACACTATTGTCATTTATCCGTTTGATTCCATTCCCGAAACCTTAAATGAAAATGAATTTATTGGCATTGCACCCGAGCAACTACCCAAATTATACAACTACGTTTGGAAACGAAGATTGAACAAAATGGTCGTTTTACAAACCGTTACCTATCGCACCAAAAAAGAATTCAATTTGCATAAAATCCTTCGAGCCATTGACCTTAACATACTTGGTTCAAAACTCACTGAAACCGATTATTGTAAAGTAACTCAGATGATGATTCCGTTAGAAAACCTCATCGAAAAATACACTGATTATCCTCAAATCATTGCCAACACAAATGCCATTATCAATGCTTGTAATTTTGAATTTGATTTTTTCACGCCAAAAAATAAAAAGTACTTTACCAACAACCAACAAGAAGACAATGCATTACTAACTAAACTGGCTTACGAAGGAATGGTTAAACGATATGGCTCTAACAATCCCGAAGCCAAAGCCAGAGTAGAAAAAGAACTGAAAGTCATTAATGAATTAGAGTTCAGTGGTTATTTTCTGATTACATGGGATATCGTTCGCTACAGCATCAGCCGTAGATTTTTACACATCGGACGAGGTAGCGGAGCGAACAGCATCATTGCCTACTGCCTTGAAATCACAAACATTTGTCCCTTGGAACTCGACTTGTATTTTGAACGTTTTTTAAATGTCAATCGAAAGTCACCTCCCGATTTTGATATTGATTGGTCGTGGCGGGAACGAGATACTATTTTAGATTATATTTTTTCCAAATACGGTGCAAATCATGTAGCTTTTTGTGGGACAAATGTGGAATTTAAATACCGTTCCATTTTTAGGGAAGTGGGAAAAGTGTTTGGTCTTCCCAAAGAAGAACTAGACGAATTGGCTAAAAACCCCATGAAAAACCATCATAAAAACGAAGTGGTTAAAAGGGTACAAGAATACGGAATGTTACTCGAAAAATACCCCAACCAACGCAGTATGCACTCCTGCGGTATTCTTATTTCGGAAGAACCAATTACCAATTTTACAGCCTTGGAATTGCCTCCTAAAGGCTATCCCATCGTACAGTTTGATATGCATGTAGCGGAAGATATCGGTTTTGATAAATTTGATATTTTAAGTCAACGGGGTATTGGACACATTGATGATACGGTAAAACTGATTAAAGAAAACCAAGGCATCGAAGTAGATATTCGAGACAACTCATTATCAAAAGATGAAAAAGTATGCAACGAATTATTAAGCCAAGGTAAAACCATCGGTTGTTTTTACATCGAAAGTCCTGCCATGCGTGGATTATTGCGACGATTAAAATGCGATAATTATAAAGTGTTGGTAGCTGCTTCTTCCATCATCCGACCGGGAGTTGCCCAATCTGGAATGATGAAAGAATACATTTTTCGCCACAATCATCCCGACCGTTTTGAATACTTTCATGACGTATTTAAAGAACAATTGGGTGAAACTTACGGCATCATGGTCTATCAAGAAGATGTAATCAAAATTGCCTTGCATTATGGCGGACTTCCGGCTGCCGATGGAGATATCCTTCGTCGTGCCATGAGTGGAAAAGGACGGTCAAAAGCAGCTTTACAAAAAGTAAAAGACAATTTTTTTGAGTGCTGTAGAAAGCAAGGTCATCCCGAACAATTAAGTCAGGAGATTTACCGCCAAATCGAATCGTTTGCTGGGTATTCCTTTTGCAAAGCACACTCCGCCTCCTATGCAGTGGAAAGTTACCAAAGTTTGTATTTAAAAACGTATTACCCAATTGAATTCATGACAGCAGTGATTAACAATTTCGGTGGGTTTTATAGAACAGAAGTCTATGTACACGAAGCTCGTATGTCAGGTGCTAAAATCCACAATCCTTGTGTCAATACAAGTGAGTATCAAACCAAAGTATTTGGGAAAAACATTTATTTAGGTTTTCAGCATTTGAAGAGTTTGGATTCAAAAACAGCTGAATTAATTGTCAAAGAACGTCTTGAAAACGGTTCATACACTTCTTTAGAGGACTTTATCAATCGAGTTCCAATCGGTATCGAAGGGATGCAAATCTTAATCTTTATTGGTGCTTTTCGATTTACGGGAAAATCCAAAAACGAACTGTTGATTGGTGCACGACTAATTTTAATTAACTTTAAACCCGAACACCGCCATTTATTGCTAATCAAAGAACCGGTAAAAGAATACAAACTTCCGGTCATCGAACGTTCTCCTTTCGAAGATGCTTTTGACGAAATTGAATTGCTGGATTTTCCGGTATCGGTTACACCTTTCAATTTATTGCAAACTAAATTTCGTGGCGATGTAATGGCGAAAGACTTATCAAAATACCATAAAAAAACCGTGCGGATGTTGGCGTATTTAATTTCACGAAAACACGTTCCTACCAAACGTGGTGACATGTATTTTGGTACATGGATTGATGCAGAAGGGGAATTCTTTGACACCGCTCATTTTGCGGATTGCCTTCAAAAGTACCCTTTCAAAGGAGGAGGTTGTTATTTACTGCTTGGTCAAGTGGAAGTGGATTATCACTTTCCGACAATTACCATTTCAAAAATGGAGAAAATGCCGTTCATTCCCGATCCACGTTATTCGGCTACAGATGAAAAACGGTTTCAAACGCAACAACAAATTCGGGAAGATGTGAGTATGACGCAACGTGCACCGTATCCGCAAGAACATGAAATTAATTTGCCAAGGCAAAAAATGAAAGAAAGCTAAATCGATGAAGAAACTGGAATACGCTATTGTCGATATTGAAACCACCGGAGGTTATGCCGGAGGAAGTCGCATCACCGAAATTGCAATTCGAATACACGACGGTACTAAAATAATTGAGAGTTGGGAATCACTTGTGAATCCTCAACAACACATTCCGCCTGCTATTTTTGCGTTGACGGGTATTGATAATGAATTGGTAAAAAATGCACCCATTTTTGATGACATTTCAGAAAAAGTATTGGAATTACTAACCGACCGAATTTTTGTGGCTCATAATGTAAACTTCGATTATTCCTTTGTTCGACATCAACTACAAGAAGCCGGATTCAAATGGACGGCTAAAAAATTGTGTACGGTTAGAACCGCACGAAAAATAAAACCCGGATTGCCTTCGTATAGTTTGGGTAAACTTTGTTATTCTATCGGCATTCCGCTACTCAATGCTCACCGTGCCGGAGGTGATGCCGATGCCACTGCCATTTTGTTTTCCAAATTAGTAGAGTGGGATACTGAGGGTGAAATAGCAAAAATGATTAAGAAAACAGCGGTAGATCAGCGATTACCGCCTAATTTACCACCATCCGATTTTGAACAACTACCTGAAAAACCCGGAATTTATTATTTCTATAATTCGGAAGGTAAAGTAATTTATGTAGGTAAAGCAATCAATATCAAGAAACGAGTAGCTTCCCATTTCTCCGGTCATAAAATCACCAAGCAAAGGCAACTTTTCATGAGAGATATTTACAGCATTTCGTTTGAAATATGTGCCACAGAATTAATGGCACTACTACTGGAGTGTGCTGAAATCAAAAAGTTATGGCCAATATACAACAAAGCCCTTAAACAATTTGAACCTAAATTTGCTTTATACAACTACCGAGCTCGTAATGGCTATCAATATCTTGCGATTGGCAAATTACCGAAATTTCACTCCTGTATCGAATCATTTTCAAGTGCTTATGATGGAATCAATACCTTGCAAAAACTGGCACAACAATTTGAAATCGACCATCGCTTTTGCAAGTACGGAGCCATCAATAATGGCGAAGTAATTACAAATTTAAATTCCACCAAACTTCCCGACCTTGAAACCCACAACGCCCAAATTGAAAATGCAATCCACTATTTATGCAGCAACAAACCCACTTTCGCAATCATCGACAAAGGCAGAACTAAAGATGAACAAAGCATCATCTGGGTCGAAAAAGGACACTTTTACGGAATGGGTTATATCACTACAGATGAATCAATAACGGATGTATCGGAAATAAAAAACTACGTTACTCCCTACAATTCCAATAATTATATAATGCAAGTGATAAATAATTTTGCAAACCAAAATCCCAAAAAAGTAAAAATAGTTACATTTCCCAAAAAATAGAATAGGTGGTTAATGATATAATGAACACTATAATTGATAGTGCGAATAGAAAGATAAAAACGCAAATCATCATGTAATTTTTTTCCTTTAAAATTCGGGAATTGATGATATCAAATTCGGGAATCCAAAACTACTTCTCTTGTGATCAATAACCTTCAAAGATAACTTTGCCATACATAAATTTGAGAAGATATGGCTAGTGAACCAAGACAATCAGGCAATAACAAGCTTAAAAAGGAGCTGAAACCTTTGCTCAAAAACAAAAGCGAAACCAAAAGGTTCGCCCTAGCAATAGAATTGGTCAATACAAAATGGTCACAAATACAAAACAAAATTCTAAAGAAAAAGACAATTAATGAGGAAGAAAAAAATGAAATAATTATGACGATTGCTTGGTGGTATATAATAAAATATAAACAAAAAGTAAACCAAAATAAACCACCCTCATGGTGTAAGTCAAACCAAAAGTTCAAAAGTAAACAAAATCAAAAAATAGAAAACTTCCTAAAAAACAATAAAGAAACGGGGCGTCTTTTGAAAGCTGAAAATTGGACGGTATCCTTACCAAATGAAAGTACGTTCTATCAGTCAGTTACAATAAATAATATTTGGAAAACCAACCTAAAGTTTACCCAAATCAAAAGCATTATCAAATGGAAAGCTTTTTCTATACAAAGTAAAAAGAAACAAAATGACGGTAAAAAGGTAAATATGCTGGAAAGCAAGCTAAAATGGACAACGTCAAAAACCTACTTAGTCGAACTTATATATGCGTTTCAGGCATCGGGTAGTATAAATAATGGTAACGCAACCATCAAAGAAATAGCAGAAACTTTTGAAAAAATGTTTAACATTCAATTGGGCCAATACAACAGAACATTCATGGAAATAAAGGCAAGAAAAATCGAACAAACCAAATTTCTAAACTTACTACAACAAGATTTGGAAAAGAAAATAGACAACGACTATAAATAAAAAAGGCCGCTGATGAACAGCGACCTAATGTTTTTATCGATTAGAATATATCCCAACTATCAAAGAATAGACGGCCGATGAACCCCTATCATGAAGTGCTCCCGCAAAAGCAGCTGTGAAATTGCCCACCATCAAATCCCATTCAGGATCAGTATTCTTCTTTGGTCGCTTCTTTTTGGCAAAAGTACTGTAGCGAAACACGGAACAAGTGGTCAATATTACACGTTGCTCATACAAACTTATCGTATGATCTTC
>JAFLBT010000121.1 GCA_017302935.1 Flavobacteriales bacterium
CTCCACAGTTGATACATTCGTCAGTTATAATGATTGCCATTTTTTTTTGTTTAAAAATTTATGAGTTTAAAAGTTTAAAAGGGGTATTCAAAAAATCCAGTTAAACTTTCAACTATTAGCTATTGCCAAAATTCAATTGCTTATTTTTGTGCAAAATTACAATCTTAACTAGTTATAAACAAGTATCAAATGTTACAAAAATCAAAAATTACTGCTTTTGTGGAATTGGGGAAATTTTTAGCTCAATTTTCCTTCAACAAAAATCAACCGCAAGAGTCCGTACTTTTGAATGACCGTTTTTTCCATTCATTTGAGGATTTATTGGCTTTGTCGCAATCGCATAATGGTTGGTTTACGAAAGAACAGGTCTATTTTGCTGTACAATCATGGGCGGAAGCTTTGAAAGAAGAAAACCTATCCAAATGGTTATCCAACTATGATTTTTCAAACGTGCAACCCAAAACAATTGGATTAATTTTAGCCGGAAACATCCCGATGGTAGGCTTTCACGATTTTTTGTGTGTTTTGATTTCAGGGCATAAAGTGTTAGTAAAAACATCATCCAACGACCAACATTTGATAAAATTTCTCTCCAATTATTTAACAAGTGTTGAAGAAGATTTACATGACTTCATTACGTTTACAGAAGGAAAATTAGAAGGCTTTGATGCCGTAATCGCGACCGGAAGTAACAATACCGCTCGTTATTTTGAGTATTATTTTAAAGACAAACCTTCCATTATCCGTAAAAACAGAAACTCAGTGGCCGTGTTAACCGGGACAGAATCAAAAGAAGAGTTGACCCGTTTGGGGGAAGATATTTTTCGTTATTTTGGATTAGGTTGCCGAAATGTATCGAAACTTTTTGTGCCGAATGGATATACATTTGATGCCTTTTTTGAAGCCATTTTTCCATATCAAGAAGTGATTCAGTATGAAAAATATGCCAACAATTACGATTACAACAAAGCCGTATTTTTGATGAGTAATTTCAAATTATGGGACAATGGGTTTCTGACGTTGAAAGAGGATCAAAGCTACTCCTCACCTATTTCATCCGTGTTTTATGAATTTTATGAGGAAATTGAAACCATAAAAAATCGATTAAAAAAAGACGAAGAACAATTGCAATGCATCGTTTCGAATGGAATAACGGTCAACAGTATTCCGTTTGGACAAACACAAAAACCACAACTTTGGGATTATGCGGATGGTGTGGATACGATTGCGTTTTTAGTACATTTATAATCAACTTTTTAACTAAATCGTTTTCGTTAATAAACGGCTTATTTTTACCTATACTTATTTTACATGTTTTTTAATCAGAAATGTTGAAATTTGTACCCATAACAAAACAACTCCACAACACGAAAGTGTTTCTGAACAAAACAATACATGAAAAAACACAATTACAGTGCCGGTCCGTGCATTTTGCCCCAAGAAGTATTTGAAAAATCGGCTCAAGCCGTTTTAAATTTTAACCAATCCGGTTTATCCATTTTAGAAATATCACACCGTAGCAAAGATTTTGTTGCCGTAATGGAAGAAGCCAGAGCATTAGCGTTGGAACTATTAGGTTTACAAGGAAAAGGCTATCAGGCTTTGTTTTTGCATGGCGGAGCCAGTTTAGAATTTTTAATGATTCCTTACAACTTGATGAAAGTAAACGGAAAAGCCGCTTATCTTGATACGGGTACATGGGCCAATTCAGCCATCAAAGAAGCGAAAGCCTTTGGTGAAACGGTCGTAGTAGCTTCTTCTAAACCGGAAAATTATAACCATATTCCAAAAGGATATAATGTTCCAACAGATGCCGATTATTTTCATTGTACGTCAAATAATACCATTTTCGGTACACAAATGAAAGAATTTCCAACCATGGACATTCCGATGGTGTGCGACATGAGTTCCGATATTTTTTCCAGAACTTTAGATTTTTCACAATTTGATTTGATTTATGCCGGAGCTCAGAAAAACATGGGACCAGCCGGAACAACATTAGTGATAGTTAAAGAAGAAATCTTAGGAAAATCAGGAAGAACCATTCCGGCTATGTTGGATTATAAACAGCACATTGACAAAGAAAGTATGTACAATACGCCAGCCGTTTTTGCTATATATACTTCACTACTCACTTTGCAATGGTTGAAAAATTTAGGAGGAATTGCAGCCATTGAAAAAGTGAATGAAGCAAAAGCCAATTTATTATATTCCGAAATTGACCGCAACCCTTTATTCAAAGGCACAGCAGTACCGGAATTTAGAAGCAACATGAATGCCACGTTTTTATTAAACGATGAGGCTCTTGCACCTTCATTCGATTCGATGTGGAAAGAAGCCGGCATTTCCGGATTACCGGGTCATCGTTCAGTTGGGGGTTATAGAGCTTCGATGTACAATGCCCTTCCGATAGAAAGTGTGCAGGTGTTGGTGGAGGTGATGAAGGAGTTGGAAGTTAGGAGTTAAGAGTTGGGAGAAAATAGAGAATAGAATATAGAAAATTTAAATAACATACATGTACTAAGAACAAAGTAACTCAGTACCTTAGAGCCTTAGTACCTTAGAACCTTATCAAAAAAAATGAAAGTATTAGCAAACGACGGCATTTCAGTCAGTGGAATAAAAGCCTTAGAAAAAGGAGGATTTGAAGTAATTACAACCAAAGTAGCTCAAGAACAAGTGGCCAATTACATCAACGCCAACCAAGTGAGTGTAATTTTGGTAAGAAGTGCTACCAAAGTGAGAAAAGATATTATTGATGCTTGTCCAGGTTTAAAAATTATAGGTCGTGGCGGCGTGGGAATGGATAATATTGATGTAACCTATGCCCGTGAAAAAGGCATTCATGTTATCAATACGCCGGCTTCTTCCTCAGAATCAGTAGCAGAATTGGTTTTTGCTCATTTGTTTTCAGGTGTTCGATTTTTACACGATGCCAACAGAAACATGCCATTAGAAGGCGAATCTAATTTTGAAGGATTAAAAAAAGCATATGCAAATGGAATTGAATTGCGTGGAAAAACCCTTGGAATTATTGGTTTTGGAAGAATTGGTCAAGCTGTAGCTAAAATGGCTTTAGGTTTAGGAATGAAAGTAATTGCTTCCGATAAATATGTTGGCGAAGCAGTCATTCGTGTGGATTTCTATAATGGTCAATTCATCAATGTGGACATCATTACTGAACCAATGGAAGATTTATTGAAACATGCTGATTTCATTACCTTACACGTACCCGCTCAAGACGGTTATGTTATTGGTAAAGAAGAATTAGACATGATGAAAGATAATGTGGGTATCATTAATGCTGCTCGTGGTGGTGTTATTGACGAAGTAGCATTAGTAGAAGCATTGGATAGCGGAAAAGTATTGTTTGCCGGCTTAGACGTTTTTGAAAAAGAACCCACTCCTGAAATTCAATTGTTGATGCATCCAAAGATTTCGTTGACTCCGCATATTGGAGCGGCTACCTTAGAAGCCCAAGACAGAATTGGTACAGAATTAGCGGAACAAATCATCAGTTTGATGAAAACAGAAAAATAATGCTGCTTGTTTTAGTATTTTTTTCCTAATTTCGTTATTCAACCTAAAAAATAAACTATGCTAGATCAATTAACACAATTAGTTCAACAATATGGCGATAATGCTGTTGTAAAAAATGCAGCCATTCCGAATGAAATGAATGACGCTGTATTGAAAGAAACCGAAAATTCACTTTTTTCCGGCTTACAAAAGATGGCGAGTGGAGGACAATTCGAACAGTTAGCCGGGCTTTTTCAAGGCAATAATGCCGGTTCAGCTTCCAATCCTGTAGTGCAGCAATTGGTCAATCAAGTTTCAGGTAGTTTAGGCGAAAAATTAGGTATTGACGGTCAAGCAGCCAATGGAGTAGCTTCAAATATGATTCCACAAATTTTAGGTTCATTGATTGGAAAAGCCAAAGACCCAAATGTAAAAGGATTTGAAATTTCTGATTTGGTAAGTGCTATTTCAGGTGGTGGCAATAATTCAGGTTTGATGGATGCCATTTCCAAATACGGTGGTCAATTTGGTTTAGACCAAAATAACGATGGTAAAGTGGATATGCAAGATGCTATGTCAGCGGTAACCAAAAAAGGAGGATTAGGCGGTTTATTCGGAAAGCTTTTCGGTAAATAAACGTTTTTTATATTTCAACTAATGCTTTAAATTGAATGTTAAAAATGACATTTCTTTTAAAGCATTTTTTGTATCTTTATAGAATGAAAACGGTAGTGTGGATTTGCATAGGTATACTTGTTGCTTTGGGTTGTTCAACTCCCAAAAGTACCGTGCAGTCTTCTGAAAAAAACGTTACTGAAAACGACACGATTCGAATTGCCAATGAAGAATTAGAATACGAAGTCATCATTTTTGAACCTGGTTTTAATGCGTGGTTAGAAAGTACAGCAAGGCCCCGTAACTATTATGATTTGGCTTTTTTAGAAAACCGTAATCAGATTTGGGTAACCAATTATAACCAACGTGTTTTGGATCCTAGAAGGTATGACCCATTGCTTTATGAAATGCAGATCAACTATCAAAACAATATCAAGTATGGGTATGAAGTAAATTATATGCTTTATAATTACCTACTCTATTTTCAATTGAAATACAAACAACGCTTGGGCGGATTTGAACCCCGTTTATGATATGAAGAAACTGAAAGGACGTTGGGGAATTACTTCTAACTACCAACTCACTATTATATTTATTGTTTTTGCTATAACTGGATCACTATCGGCTTATTTGTCTAAACCATTTACCAATTATATCGGATTAACAAAAGAAAATCTTAGTCATTTCTATTTACCCGTTCGGTTAGTTGCTATCTTCCCGATATATCAAGTTTTGTTGGTTTTAACCGGTTTCCTTTTCGGACAGTTCACCTTCTTTTGGTGGTTTGAAAAGAAAATGCTTCGCAGTATGAAATTGGGCTTTATTGCCGATTGGTTGGAAAAAAAATAAGCCGCTCTTTCGAACGGCTTAAAATTATTTTTTGATAATGTATGTGTAAATCCAAGTAAGTGTAAAGGTGGGAATAAAATCCAAACCGGGTAAAATTTCTTCAACAAATACTATAAAACCCGCTGCTGCTCCAACAGTACCTTTATACATTCTCAACATAATTAGTCCGGCAATTGGAGCCCAAATCACATCGGTAATAGCTCCTAAAAAAGGAACTAAATACGACATCATTCCAATAGCGTCAAAAAGTAAACTGAGAACTAAATCCCTTGATTTTGTATCTTTTACCGGTTCAACGGTTACTTCTTTTGTCATGATAATGAATTAAATTTTAATCATTTACAACAAAAGTAATGCCATTTTAATTTTCTTTCTTTAATAAATTGAAAAAGTCATTACGGTTTTCTTTATCTTTAAATATTCCGCTATATTGAATGGTTGAAGTATAACTCGAACTATCTTTAATCCCACGACTGGACACACATAAATGTTCGGCCTCTACTACAACAATCACATTTTCAGTATCTAAAACGGTTTTCAGCTCATTGAAAATCTGCATAATCATACGTTCCTGCACTTGTGGTCTGCGAGCATAATAATCCACAATTCGGTTTAATTTTGATAATCCTATTACTTTTCCGTTGGATACATATCCAATATGGGCTTTTCCAATAATGGGTAAAAAATGGTGTTCACAAGTAGAATTGAAACTAATATTTGCATCTACCAGCATTTTATCATACTGATAACTATTTTCAAAAACAGAAATTTTAGGTTTGTTCGCAGGATTCAATCCACTGAATATTTCCTGTATAAACATTTTAGCCACACGGTGAGGTGTACCTCTCAAACTATCATCTGTCATATCTAGTCCCATTTCTTCCATGATGATGTGGAAATGTTTCTCTATAGTAGCCATTTTTTCCGCATCTGATTTATCAAAAGCATCCGGACGTAAAGGCGTTTCAGCAGAAGTCATTTGGTGACCATCCCCAATTAAATCAAATATTTCTTTTTCTAATACGTTTTCCATAGCAATGTAGAGTTAGTTTTTTAATTTAGCTTTATAGTACTTTTTCAATTTTTCAATTTTGGGTGTAATCACATAATGACAATACGATTGTGTTTTGTTTTGATTATAATAATTTTGATGATAATCTTCTGCCGGATAAAACGTTACAGCAGGAGATAATTTGGTCACAATCGGCGAATTGAATATTTTTTCTTGAACTAATAAATCGATGTAATCATTGGCAATTTCTTTCTGCTTCTCTGAATGGTAAAATATCTCACTGCGGTATTGAGTTCCTACATCATTTCCTTGGCGATTTAATGTAGTTGGGTCATGTGTGGCAAAATAAATCTCTAATAATTCCCCATAACTAATCTCTTTAGGGTCATACGTAATTTGAATCGCTTCGGCATGACCAGTGGTTCCGGTGCATATTTCTTTATACGTTGGATTAGGAATTTTTCCTCCAATATAACCTGACACAACTGTTTTAACGCCTTTTAAATCTAAAAAAATAGCTTCTGTACACCAAAAGCAACCACCGGCCAAAGTAGCCATTTCTATATTTTGATCCATTGTTGTTTGTTTCTGTTGATTTGCTGGTAAAGGTTTTTTTTCTTGAGCCGTACAAGAAGTGATTACCAGTGAAATGAAGAGTGATACGAATTTCATGTTGTAAATTTGTTTAACAAATATAAAAATATATTAAACAAAATACACGCTTTAACGTAAATTTATTATTTATTCGACTATAATAAAAATCAATTTTCTTCGAAATCAATGAAAAACTTTGTTCCTTTGTGAAAACTGAAACACATGATTGTAGCCAAAAACATTCATAAAAAATTTGACCAATTACACGTTTTAAAAGGCGTTAATCTTGAAGTAAAAAAAGGAGAAATTGTGGCCATTGTTGGAGCTTCCGGTGCAGGAAAAACTACACTGCTTCAAATTTTGGGCACCTTAGAAAAACCCTCAAAAGAATTTTCATCTTCATTAGTCATCGATGGAAATTCAGTTTTGGCTCTCAATGACAAAGAATTATCAATTTTTCGCAACCAAAAACTGGGTTTCATTTTTCAATTTCATCAATTGTTGCCGGAATTTACAGCTTTAGAAAATGTATGCATTCCCGCTTTTATTGCCGGAAAAGAAAAAAAAGAAGCAGAAGAAGAGGCCATAAAACTTTTAAAGTATTTGGGTCTTTCCCATCGCAGTAACCACAAACCCGGAGAATTATCAGGCGGTGAACAACAACGAGTGGCTGTAGCCAGAGCTTTAATCAACCAACCGGCCGTTATTTTTGCCGATGAACCATCGGGTAACCTTGATACACAATCGGCCGAAAATTTGCATGAACTTTTTTTTAAATTAAGGGATGAATTCGGACAAACATTTGTGATTGTAACCCATAATCAAACTTTAGCCAACATGGCTGACCGAAAATTAGTAATGAAAGACGGTTTATTTGCAACCTCTGAACTGTGACAAAATGCAATTGGAAGAGCTAAAAGAATTTTTAGACAAAAAAGTAGAATTATACAATCATCCTCGTTTTATTGAAAGCGATCCCATTCAAATTCCTCATGCCTTTCAAAGGAAAGAGGACATTGAAATTGCAGGCTTTCTAATAGCCGTCATTGCTTGGGGAAACCGTAAAATGATAATTAAAAACGGCTGGCAATTGATGGAATATTTAGATCAATCACCTTATGAATTTATAGTAAATCATCAATTGTCTGATCTTTCCAAAATCGAAACGTTTGTACACCGTACCTTTAATGGTACAGATGCCATTACTTTTATTCAAGCCCTTCAACATCTTTATCAGCATCATGGTGGTTTGGAAAATGTTTTTGCCCATCATCAAGAACCAAGAACTTTACAACCTGCAATTAGTGCGTTTAAAAAAGTATTTTTTGAAGTAGAACATCTCAAGCGAACCGAAAAACATCTTTCTGATCCGTTACAGCAATCGGCAGCCAAACGCATCAACATGTTTTTGCGTTGGATGGTACGAAAAGACAATTGTGGTGTTGATTTTGGTATTTGGAAGAGCCTGCATCCCTCACAATTATCCTGTCCGTTGGATGTACACTCCGGAAATGTAGCCAGAAAATTAAATTTACTCACTCGAAAACAAAACGATGCCAAGGCATTGGCGGAATTAGATGAACAACTTAGACTCCTCGACCCAACCGACCCGGTAAAATATGATTTTGCTTTGTTTGGCTTAGGCGTTTTTGAACAATTTTAACCCATTTATATGTTAGTTGAAACACTTTTAAAAGTTACCGATTGCTATGTTTTAGACGCTTCTATTCCCTATGAAGCGTATTGTCCGATTGATTTATCACCGGAAAGTGAATTGCTGACCACTTTACAGCCGAAAACTGCTGATGATTATATAAAAGCAATCGATTTTCATTTAAAAAGAAATCATGCTCAAGTGGCTTTTGGTGGATACATGGAACGAAGAAATTTATATCAAAGAAGTCACCTTTTTAATGAAAATGCGGAAAATGAACGGAACATTCACATTGGTTTAGACTTGTGGATAAATGAAGCGGTAGCTGTTTTAGCTGCCCTTGACGGGGAAGTCATGAGTGTGCAAAACAATGCCGGATTTGGCGACTACGGTCCAACTGTTATCCTCAAGCACATGCTAAATGAATGTGAATTTTATACGTTATACGGTCATTTGTCGTTAAGAAGTGTAATGAACCTACAAATTGGTCAAAGAGTAGCAAAAGGGGAAAAAATTGCCATTTTGGGTGAACCTTTCGAAAATGGTGATTATGCTCCACATTTGCATTTTCAACTCATCCAATCATTGGGTGAATATTTTGGCGATTATCCGGGTGTATGCAAAAAAAGTGATATTGGTTTTTATCAAGAAAATTGTCCGGATCCCAATCTTTTACTAAAAATAAGCAAATGAAAAAAATAGTTTTCTATAGTTTAATTTTACTTTTTATAAGCTGTAAATCAGCTAAAAAAACTATTTTACCTAAAGAAAAAATAAAAGCTAATTTTGAAAAAATTGATTTGATTTCAGCTTCCTCTATTCAGAAAAACAGAACCTATGAATTGGGAAAAAGAATGTTGATGACCTGCAATACTTCCACATTTAAACCGTTTACAACCGAAGAAGCAACTCCGGAGGTCATTCAGAAAATTACTCAAGATAAAATTTCCATGACTTGCCATCAAGTTTTAAGAGGTTTTGGTAAATTTATTGATATGAAATTAAAAGAAGTGAGGTATAATGAAGATACAAAAAT
>JAFLBT010000122.1 GCA_017302935.1 Flavobacteriales bacterium
TTTTCTTATACCATTGATAGTGTGATCAATTGGGATAATGTTCCCAACAATATCAAAATTAATGTGTACCGCATTATTCAGGAAGCTCTGCAAAATATAAATAAATATGCGGAAGCCAAAAATGTATCGGTAGCGATTGTAAAAGATGCAGAAAACATTCATATTTCTGTTATTGATGATGGAGTTGGGTTTGATGTTTCCCGAAAAAGCAAAGGCATTGGTCTTCTAAATATTGAATCTCGTGTAAAAACCTGTAAAGGAAAACTTGAAATCAAGTCCAAAAAAGGTAAAGGAACTAGTATTAGTATTGATTTGCCGATACATGGTAGTTAAAAAAACTGTTAATATATTTTTGAAACATATCTTTTTGAGGTGGTATAAAAGTGTTTTTCTTTTTTATATTTGACTGAAATTAACTCATTCTTGCAAATCATGTCAAAGAACTACCAGATTATTATTGTTGATGACCATCCTTTTATTATTGAAGCCTATAAAAATGCTTTAAAGAGCTACAGCGTAAATAATTTTGATTATACCACTACGCAAGCCAACAATTGTAAAACGGCTTATGAAACCATCATGAATGCAACTCAAGCATTTGATATTGCGTTTCTAGACATTAGCATGCCGGCTTATGAGGAAAAAAACATCATGTCGGGAGAAGATTTGGCCAAACTGCTTCGCAAACACATGCCGGATTGTAAAATCATATTGCTAACCATGCATACAGAGTTGATAAAAATCAATTCTATCATTAAAGAAATTAATCCGAATGGGTTAATCATCAAAAACGATTTAACCTTTGATGAATTATTGAACGCATTTGACAGAATATTGAAAAACGACAATTATTACAGCCAAACGGTCGTAAAATTTGTCAGTCAATCACAATATGAAAACCTTCAAGTAGATGAATTTGACAAACAAATTCTATTTCATTTGTCAAAAGGAGTAAAAACAAAAGATTTACCGGGGTTTGTTCCACTTTCGTTAAGTGCGATTGAAAAACGAAAATTAAATTTAAAGGAAACCCTCAGTGTGAAAGGCGGCAGTGATGTTGAATTGATTACAGAAGCCAAAAACAAAGGGCTCATTTAAACCCAAAACGACTCAAAACCGTAAACAAATCGGTATAAAACCACACAAAAAAATACGGTTAACCGTAACTAATTGTCTGACAATCAATTTACTTTTGTCATGAGTTAGTTTATTAACCGAATTTCCTTTGAATGGAAATAGGAATCAAGAGTCATCCGTTGCCACCCTTTTATAAGTCCCCTTTGGCTTAACCTACACACCGGAAGCTCAAGAAATCAAAAAGCGATAGTCCCCAAGCTATTGCTTTTTTTGTTGAATAAAGTGGAAGATGTTGCTACTAAGTAAATCGATTTTTTTTCTAGACACGAATTACACGAATTATCACAAATTTTGAATGAACGCGTGGGTTGAGGTTTTAAATTAAAAAACTAAAAATTTAATCAGCTAATCTTCAGTTAGGATCAATATTACGGTAAACCACAACAAAAAAGGGCGAAACCCGTAACGCATTCTGTGTAAAACCGTATTTAGATATCAAGTAGGTCGATATATCTTTACATCATCAAAAACAAGGTAATTATTCATCAAAAAATACTAACCCAAGAACGTAATAAGTAGCCAATCGAAAAAGAAATACCACCCTTTTGCCCCAACGAAAGATCTGATTCAAAAACAAACGCTACTTACTTACAAAAACAAAAGAAAAAGCAATGCACCCCAAGGCATTGCTTTTTTTTATTTGCATGAAGTTGGTTGAAATTACCACAAATATATTCAGTGAATTTGTAGCTCAGTTAGGTTTACGGTAAACCACAACAACAAAGGGTGATACCCGTAACACATTCTGAGTAAAACCGTATTTAGATATCAAGCAGGTCGCTATATCTTTACATCATCAATAACAAGGTAATTATTCATCATTAAAGATAGTAACCCAAGGACGTTCTGAGTAGCCAAATCGAATTAAAATACCACCCTTTTGCCCCAACAAAGGTTTTTTTCATAAAAGAGCTACTGTTTTTTAAAGGTTTAGATAAAAAAAGCGATAGCCCCAACTATCGCTTTTTTTATTATTCCGCTAAGGCATTCCAGCCTCTGGCTTTGAGTTCTATTTTTTGATTGGCCCGCGTTACCAAATGTTTGCCTTCACTTTCTTTCACCATGTGACCAATTACGGTTAAGTTCGGGTTTCCTTTGATCTTATCATAGTCTTCCAAAGCAATCGTAAATAACAATTCGTAATCTTCGCCGCCGTTGATGGCTACTGTCGTGCTATCGATGTTGAATTCTTCACATACCGAAATCAACTGAGGATCCAATGGTAGTTTTTCCTCGTAAATCGTGCAACCTACGTTAGATTGCTTGCAAAGATGCATGATTTCAGAGGAAAGTCCGTCAGAAATATCAATCATAGAAGTGGGTTTTACTTCCAATTTTTCGAGTAAGTCTTTGATGTCTTTTCTAGCTTCGGGTTTCAATTGACGTTCGATTAGGTACGTATAATTGTCTAAATCCGGTTGATTGTTGGGGTTGACTTGAAATACTTGTTTTTCGCGTTCTAAAACTTGCAAACCCATATAAGCCGCACCAATATCGCCGGTAACTACTAACAAGTCATTTTCTTTGGCACCGTTTCTATACACAATATCTTCTGCATTTGCTTCGCCTAATGCCGTGATAGAAATAATTAATCCTTTTTGAGACGAAGTGGTATCGCCACCAATCACATCTACGTTATAATGTTTTGAAGCAAGCGTAATTCCGGCAAACAATTCTTCCAACGCTTCGAGCGGAAATCGATTAGAAACCGCAATGGAAACCGTGATTTGAGTAGGCGTAGCATTCATTGCACAGATGTCAGATACATTCGCCACCACGGCTTTGTAGCCCAAATGTTTCAACGGCATATAGGCCAAATCAAAATGCACCCCTTCAATTAATAAATCGGTAGAAACAACGGTTTTTTTATCCTTGAAATCCAAAACAGCGGCGTCGTCGCCAATTCCTTTTAAAGTGGATGACTGATTGATTTCAAAATGCTTCGTTAAATGGTCAATTAAACCGAATTCGCCCAATTGAGCGATGGAAGTGCGTTGTGGTGATTTTTCTTCTAACATAGTGTTTTTATGAAGGGCAAAGGTAGGAAGATTTTAGGAAAGATGTAAATCGGATTAATTTGAACGCACATTAATGGAAGGATTTCATAGTCTTTTTGTATTGCTATTAAATAAAACAGCAGTTATATTTTTTTGCTGTCTTGAGTTTTATCAGGTATAGAATATGATTTATTCATGAAGTGAAATTTATTGTTAAAGTAAAAAACAATATTTTTTTGCACCTTTACATTACTTAATTTTTTTACGATGAAAGCACACGTCATTACCACACTTACCATTAATCCGTCTTTGGATAAATCTACACATTTTATAGGACTGATTCCTGAAAAGAAAATTCGATGTGAAACACCACGGTATGATGCGGGTGGAGGCGGAATCAATGTTTCTAAAGCCATTTCTAAATTGGGTGGGAATTCGCTGTGTGTGTTTACTTCTGGGGGATCGTCGGGAGCATTATTAGAAGAATTAGTAGCTAATCAAAAAATTGAAAGTTATATCATAAAAACTAAAAATTGGACTCGAGAAAATTTTATTGCTTTTGAAAATGTAAGCAAAGCTCAATATCGATTCGGATTTCCGGGCAATGCTTTTTTAGAAGGTGAAAAACAGAAAATATTGTCTACAATTAGCGAATTAAACACCTCTTATTTAGTCATTAGTGGGAGTTTGAATGAAGGATTAGAGTCAGATTTTTATCAGAAAATTATTGAGATTGCAAAAAATTTAAATGTAAAAGTAATTGTGGATACATCGGGAGATGCGTTGGTTAAAGTATTAGAAACCGGTGTATATTTAATCAAACCCAATATTGGTGAATTAGCCAAATTAATTGGAGTGGAACGATTAGAATTACCCGAAGTAGAACAAGCAGCCCAACATTTAATTGCAAAAGGGAGTGTAGAAATTGTTGTTGTTTCATTAGGAGCCGAGGGAGCCATTTTGGTAACGAAAGATGAAACGCATTTTGTTAAGGCTCCTTTAGTAGAAAAGAAAAGCACTGTTGGAGCTGGCGATAGTATGGTTGGTGGAATAGTTTATGCATTATCCCAAAATAAAACGCTTAAAGAAGTCATTCAATTTGGCGTTAGTTGTGGAACAGCCGCTACGATGAATGAAGGCACACAACTTTTCAGAAAGGAAGATGTAGAAAAACTATTTAAAGAATTACAAGCATAATATTTTATCATACATGAAATATAAAATGGTACTATGTAAAGACATAAAATTCAAAAGAAAAACCCAACAACTCTAGTCATTGGGTTCTCCTATATTTTTCTCAGTCCCTCAGTTCCTCAGTCCCTTAGTCCCTTAGTCCCTCAGCACCTTAGTCCCTTCCCTAATCATTCAACTTCAACACCGCCATAAAAGCCTCTTGCGGAATCTCTACATTACCCACCTGACGCATTCTCTTTTTCCCTTTTTTCTGTTTTTCCAACAGTTTTCGTTTACGAGAAATATCTCCACCATAACATTTGGCAGTAACGTCTTTTCGTAAGGCTTTAATCGTTTCGCGAGCAATGATTTTGGCACCAATGGCGGCTTGAATCGGAATGTCAAACTGTTGTCTCGGAATCAATTCACGCAGTTTTTCACACATTTTCTTACCAATATTATAGGCGTTGTCTTCGTGAATCAAGGCGGATAAAGCATCTACTTGATTGGCATTCAACAGTACATCTAATTTCACCAATTTAGAAGCACGCATCCCAATCGGGTGGTAATCAAACGAAGCATATCCTTTGGAAACCGTTTTCAAACGGTCATAAAAATCAAATACAATTTCGGCCAACGGCATATCAAAATTCAACTCCACTCGTTCTGTCGTTAAATATGTTTGATTGGTAATGATTCCGCGTTTTTCAATACACAAACTCATCACGTTCCCCACAAAATCGGATTTCGTAATGATAGTGGCTTTGATAAATGGTTCCTCCACACGGTCTAATTTAGAAGGTTCCGGCAAGTCGGATGGATTGTTTACCACAATTGCCGTATCCGGTTCTTTTTTAGTGTATGCCAAATACGAAACGTTAGGAACCGTGGTAATTACCGTCATATCGAATTCTCGCTCCAAACGTTCCTGAATAATCTCCAAATGCAACATTCCCAAGAATCCACAACGGAAACCAAAACCAAGAGCAGCCGAGCTTTCAGGAGCAAAAACCAATGAAGCATCGTTCAGTTGTAATTTCTCCATTGAAGCTCTCAAGTCTTCAAAATCTTCGGTATCTACCGGATAAATTCCGGCAAAAACCATCGGTTTTACGTTTTCAAAACCGGTAATCATATTGGTCGTTGGGTTTTTGGCATCGGTAATCGTATCACCTACTTTTACCTCTTTGGCTTCCTTAATTCCGGAAATCAAATAGCCTACATCACCTGTAGAAATCACGTCTTTTGGAACCTGATTTAACTTCAACGTACCTACTTCATCGGCAAAATATTCTTTACCGGTAGCCATAAATTTAATTTTTTGACCTTTTCGAATCTCACCGTTTTTTACTCGGAAAATAACTTCAATACCACGAAATGGATTGTAATGTGAGTCAAAAATCAACGCCTGCAATGGTTCTTCTTTTTCGCCTTTTGGTGGCGGAATTTTTTCAATAATCGCTGCCAAAATATTTTCCACTCCAAAACCGGTTTTTCCCGAGGCATGAATAATATCTTCTAAATCACAACCCAATAAATCAATAATATCATCGCTCACTTCCTCCGGATTAGCACTTGGTAAATCGACTTTGTTCAACACCGGAATAATTTCCAAGTCGTTTTCCAAAGCCAAATACAAGTTAGATATCGTTTGAGCCTGAATACTTTGAGCGGCATCCACAATCAACAAAGCCCCTTCACAAGCTGCAATCGAACGGGAAACTTCATACGAAAAATCCACGTGACCGGGCGTATCAATCAAATTCAAAATATATTTCTCGCCTTTGTACATGTATTCCATCTGAATCGCGTGACTCTTAATCGTAATCCCACGTTCACGCTCCAAATCCATATTATCCAATAACTGAGCCTTTTCCTCACGAGCCGTCACGGTCTGAGTAGCACTCAGCAATCGGTCGGCCAGCGTACTTTTTCCGTGGTCAATGTGAGCAATAATGCAAAAATTTCGTATGTTCTTCATCTTCGTTTAATTCAAATTTATTTCACCCTTTTTTATTTGGGCGTTACCACAAGGGTCGGGCTTTCCGTTCCAAGTCCTCGTCACAGTTTCGCTATCGCTACACCGTTCCTGCGGGCTTTCCACTGCAATCCCTAACGCAAACCCTGCTCCTAAGAGAATTGTGTGCAAATATAAAGCAAAGTTTTGGATTTTAAAGGGGTTAAACCTGACAGGTTTTCAAAACCTGTCAGGTTTAGATTTATCCCATTTTGCAAACCCCACCCGTTTCCTTATCTTTGCAAAAAAAATACAATGCCAACAATCGGAAACATCATCTTACCCGACTTTCCCTTACTTCTTGCTCCGATGGAAGATGTGAGCGATCCGCCGTTTCGTCGCTTGTGCAAATTGCACGGAGCCGATTTGATGTATTCTGAGTTTATTTCGTCCGAAGGCTTGATTAGGGATGCTATAAAAAGCAAACAAAAACTCGATATTTTTGATTACGAACGTCCGGTTGGCATCCAAATTTTTGGTGGTGACGAAGAAGCAATGGAAATGTCTTCCCGCATTGTAGATGCTGTTCAACCCGATTTAGTAGATATTAACTTTGGTTGTCCGGTGAAGAAAGTGGTGTGTAAAGGTGCCGGTGCCGGTGTTTTAAAAGATGTTGATTTAATGGTTCGTTTAACCAAAGCAGTCATTAAAGGAACCAATCTTCCGGTAACAGTAAAAACCCGTTTGGGTTGGGATGAAAACTCTATCAACATTGATGAAGTAGCCGAACGTTTACAAGATATTGGCGTGCAAGCCTTAACCGTTCACGCACGAACACGTGCTCAAATGTATAAAGGTCATTCCGATTGGTCGCACATTGCCCGCGTAAAAAATAATCCGAGAATTACAATGCCTATTTTTGGAAACGGTGATATTGATTCTCCCGAAAAAGCTTTAGAATATAAAAATAAATATGGTTTGGATGGCATGATGATTGGTCGTGCTGCCATTGGTTATCCGTGGATTTTTAACGAAATCAAACATTATTTCAAAACCGGAGAGTATTTACCGGAACCAACCATGAAAGACCGCATTGAAGCTGCTCGAAATCACTTAATTTGGTCGATGGAATGGAAAGGAGAACGCGTTGGGATTTTTGAAATGCGTCGCCACTACACTAATTATTTTAAAGGCATTCACGGATTTAAAGACTACAAACAAAAATTAGTCACAACCGATGGAGCGATGGCTTTAATGGATGTTTTTGAGGAAATTACTCAGGTGTATGCCGATTATCAGAAGGTTTAAATTTACCATATAAGTCATATAAGTTTAGTTTTTCTTATATGACTTATATGGTTAAAATTTATTTACACCACCATCTTCTTCCATTTCCCTTTTTTATACAAAATATAACCGGAAATGGTAATACAAGTTTCTGCAATTGGAACAGCCATAAACACTCCGGTTGGACCCATTTTTAAATACTTTGCTAAAAAATATGCCAACGGAATTTGGAACAACCAAAACCCAAAGAAATTAATTTTCGTTGGTGTCCAAGTATCTCCTGCACCGTTAAACGCATTGATGAGTACCATTCCAATTCCGTAGAAAACATAACCTAAACTCATTATTTGAATGGCTTCTACAGCAATATCCAAAACCGCTTTGTCATTTGTAAACAAAGTAATAATTGGTCGAGCTGCTGTTAACGAAACAATCATGATAATAGCCATAAAAATGACATTGTATTTTGCGGTTACAAAAACTGATTTTTCGGCACGTTCAATTTGTTTTGCTCCTAAATTTTGTCCCACCAAAGTGGCAGCAGCACTACTCAATCCCCACGCAGGAAGAATAAAAAACATCATAATTCGCAGTGCGGTTTGATAACCTGCAGAACCAACATCGCCTCCAGTGGTCGCAACAAGGTTTGCCATAAAAATCCAACTGCACGAAGCAATTACAAATTGCAAAACGCCCGGAGCAGCAATTTTAACCAACGCTTTTATCTGATCAAAATCGGGAGTTATATAAGCAACCATCATTTTGATAACGCCTTTTCCGTTGAAAAGATGATAAAGTTGATAAATTACTCCAATACTTCTTCCGATGGTAGTTGCAATCGCAGCTCCGGTTAATCCATAAGCAGGAATTGGTCCAAAGCCATTAATCAAAATTGGATCTAAAATAATATTACAACCATTTGCCAACATCAAACTTTTCATCGCAATAGCAGCATTTCCTGCTCCGCGAAAAATTCCGTTGATAAGGAAAAGTAACATAATGGAAACGCTTCCCCCAATCATAATTTGCACAAATGAAGTTCCGTAAACGGCTGATTCCTGCGAAGAACCCATCCAAATTAAAATATCGGTGGCATAAATGATTCCGAAAATGCTGAGAATAGTGTTTACAGCGACGGCAATTAGTATCGCTTGCATCCCAGCTTTTGCTGCAGCAACAGGATCTTTTTCGCCAATTCTTCGGGCAACAACCGCTGTGGCTGCCATACTGATTCCTATGGCTAATGAATAAATTATAGTAAGAACCGATTCGGTTAATCCAACGGTTTGAACGGCAAAACTGCTGTTTTCCAAGTGACCGACAAAGTACAAATCGACTAAAGCAAAAACCGATTCCATCATCATTTCCAACACCATCGGAATGGCAAGTAAAATAACGGCAGTTTTTATTTTTCCGGAAGTATAATCAAAATCGGCTTCCCCTTTTAAAGCCATTTTTATGGTAGAAAAGATACGTGAAAACATACCTTTTGCGTGTTTATTTTTAGTCATTTTTAGATAAAGATTTAGTGAATAAAATAATCCTTCGACAGAGCTGTCAAGAAGATTTTAAAAACGAAGGGAGATGTCTTTATATGAAATAAGGACTAAAAAAAACAATCATAGTCGTATAGTTGAACAACAAATATAAAACTTTA
>JAFLBT010000123.1 GCA_017302935.1 Flavobacteriales bacterium
TGGCGAATAGCATTCAACTTTTTTTCGATTTGTTTGCTCCGAAAATTACTTGTTTTCTATTTCGTAAAATTAGAAAATAAAAAAAATCCTTGTTAAAGGATTTTTGTTTAATTTATTAACAATCGTTGAATGTCAATAAAGTGGGTGCTTGCCGGTTATTTTAAAAGATATAGTTATCTACTGCTTTGTCTAATTCTTCACCAATAATTTTTGCATAAACCTGCGTAGTACTGATGTCTCGGTGGTCCATTAATTTTGAAACGTGCTCAATTCTCATTCCATTATTTAACGCGTTCGTTGCAAAAGTATGGCGACTCAAATGAAAAGATAATGGAAATGAAAGTTTCATTTTTTCTCCCATTTTTTTCAAATGCCAGTTCGCTAATTTATTATATTTTGACGTAAGAAAATAACGCATCGTATCATTTTTTTCATAGCCGGTTATATCTTCAATCACAGGAATGATGTAATCCTCATTATTGGCTCCTTCTTTCATGTATTTCTCCAAGATCTCGATGGCCACTTTTCCGATTTTAAACTGGTGTGTTCTTCCGGTCTTTCTGATTAGTTTACTTATTTTATGCTCTTCTTTGTTATAGTGTTTGTATTGCATTTCAATCACATCACTGAAACGCAACCCACCGGCATAGATGGAGAATAGGAATAAATCTCTCCACATTGCTGCTTTCTTGCCTTCGGGAAGTTCCAAATCTACTAAACCTACAATCTTGTCTTTATTCAGAAATAATCGTTTAGCGTTATCGATTTTGAGTGTCAGCTTTTTGAAAGGGAACATGGTTTCGGGAATAACGTCTTCTTTTATCGCCTGGTTGAAGATGGTTCCCAACACAATAATCGAAAGCCGTTGTGTTGTTAGTCCGTTTTTCAAATTAATACTTAGGTGGTTTTTGTAGTCGTTCAAAAGCGTTACGGAGAAGTCATCAAAGTAAACGTCTCTGGTTCCCATGTACTTTTCAAATTTTACTATTGCTGCATAATATGCTTTGTATGTGGAATAGGATACTGTATTTTTAATGGTCTCCATCCGTTTGTAGGCATAGTCGAAAAAGTTTGGCACTTCTTTTCCCTTTATCGCTTCTTTGAGCTTTTTGATGGAAACCGTTTTTACCTTTCTTTCTAAATCTGCCACTTGTGCTTCTGCATCAGCAATTTTCTGAGCCAACGATGCATTCATCCGGGCACTGTTTGGATGGTTCTTTTTTACTTTCTGCTTTACTTCATCCCATTCGCTCTCTTTGAGCTTGACGCCCGCAGTGATAAATTTCGTTTTTCTGTCTTTTATAATTCGGATATAAAGCGGACAGTGGCCGGTGGTGTCTAATTGGTGTTTTCGGAGTATAAGTTTGATAGATGCCATAAAATTTGCAAATTAGGATTGTTGTACTATATTTGTAAAGTGATGCAATAGGGTGAAAGTACTGAAAATACAGGTGTTTCAAACTGGTGCAACATGGTACTAAGGTACAACATTAGGTACAACAAAACAAGTATTTGACTGCTTTTTATTGCTTTGTTATGAACTACCGAAAATAACAAAGTCAATAAATATAGGGGTTTAGGTGCAAATGGGACGGTTGGAGAAAAAGTTGGGGATAACTAGTAAATACCCTCAAATCTATGTAACTTTTTTAACTTTTTCAACTACTATTCAAGCTTTTCCTAATAATCTCTAAACCTGCTATCTTAGAAGACTCAGGAGAGCTAGGGGTAGAGCATGTGCTTTCAAAGAAGACTTAGGAGAGCTGGGGGGAGTTAAGCTTTTTAAAACTGACGAATATATTTTATAACAGATATCATTATTGCTATAACCACGATGGCTATCCATTTGTTGTTGAAATTATGCCCCATTTTATCATAATAATCAGAATTATCTGGACGATTTATATATTCATCAAATCTATATTTAGGCTTATTAAATAATGTCCTCCAGATTGTACCGTAAATATAACGGAATGTTCCTCCGATAAAATTCAAAATATAACTTGCAAATGAATTCAATTTGATATTCTTAAGATAAAACACTTATTTCATATTGCAAAGCTAAACGCTTACAGTGTTAGTTGCAAACTATTTGTTAACGAGTTATTATCTTCAAATGTATACAATTAAATAGTTATTTTCTAAGAAGTAAGCCCCGATAGCTATTTGGTTTCTCAGAGCACGTGCTATCAAAGAAGACTTAGGAGAGCTGGGGAGCTTGGGTTACTTTAAAAAATATGTGCAATTTTGTATAATTCCATTTGAATTATCTTTAGTTTCCATGTGTAATGTCCATTCTTCTGATTTTAGAGGGTTTTTATTAAATTTAAATTTTATCTCATATTGATCAGCTCCTTGATTCACAACTATGAATTCTTTGTATTCTTCTAATTGAGAAACAATTTTGATTGACATTTCTGATTTAATTTCATTTTGAACTATAATAATTTTTGAATCTGTAATTTCAACAGTACCTTTCATTTTAATGTTTTGACCATTAATGAATACTTTTGATATTTTATATTCTTGTCCAATTGAGATTATACTAATTAATAGTGCAAAGATTAAAAAAAATAATTTTTTCATATAAATGGTTTTAAATTTGAATAGCCAATTTAAATGTTTTTTTTAAGTATTTCAATAAATATTTTAGATTTATAACTTCTGCGAAGTCACAGACATTCGCAGAGCATGTGCTATCAAAGAAGACTTAGGAGAGCTGGGGGGTAAGCCGTTGTTAGCAACATTTTCTTTTACTTTTACCTTATGATGGTTGATTTTTCGCCAATACCTATAAAAACCAAAGCATCGAAATGTTTGAACCAGTTTGTCTTACTTTTATTTAAGCCAAACATTCCTTCAAATTCTTTGTTTTCAAATTCAATATTATCTATAATTAATTTCTTAGAATCAATAAAATAATTTTGGTTTGTTGAAGGTAAAAAATATAGTAAGTTCTGATTATCTTTTTTGGATTTCTCAATAAATTTTTCCTTACGGTATGGCATATTAATTGAAGAAATTGCAATATGATAAGAAATATTCGGATTTAAATTGTTAAAATCACTTCCCATTGTTTGCCCTTTCATAAATTCATATTCATATTTAGCCATGTGAGCGTTTGCTAACCAAACTATAAATTTTTTATTAGAAAAATTATTTATCAAAAAAGATAAGTTTTTTGCCATCTGTTTATCTCTAATAGGAATTCCCTCTTTTCTACTGCTATTTATTGTGTAAATTTGGACAGTAGTTTTAAAGCTTTCAAAAATTTGATACCAAAGTTGATTGGATTTAATTTTATCATTTTGAAGATAGCTATCTATTTCACTAATAAAAAAATTGACTTCTTCATTTGAAAACTTTTTCTTTGCAGAAGAACCATTCTTAATGATTTTATCAATTGAAATAATGAAATCATCTTTATATACAATTTCATTTTCTTTCAAAAAGGTTTCAACTTTATTCACAAAGTTGTGATAAGTGTAATAAGAATGAGTTTGGTTATCAAAACCCCAAATAGTAATTTCATTTTTTTCTAAAAACTCAAATAAGTCTTCACATTGTTTTGACATTGACCAATGATGAAAAATATTGTATTTTTTATGATCAAAATATAAACCAAAAAAATCACTTTCAAACACAATATCTTTATAGCCTTTTTCTTCAACTAAATATTTGACAAATTGAGTTTTAGCTAAAAAATCTGAACCAATATGATGTTCTGCTTCTCCCAAAAAGACAACTCTTTTATCTTCGATGTTTTTTGAAACGATTTCTTTGACTTCATTTGTTATTAGATTTTCTATAGAGTTTAATCGATATAAATTACTTTCAATTTGTGAGTATGAAGTTAAATAAGTAATTAAAAATAATGATAAAAAAAGTTTTTTACGCATAGTTTGGTTTGATATTGTTGCCAACTAGTAATTATCTTCAAATCTATATAACTTATTTAATTTTTTCAACTACTATTCAAGCTTTTCTTAATAATCTCTAAACCTGCTATCAAAGAAGACTTAGGAGAGCTGAGAGCCTAGTTTTTTAACTCCAAAAATTCCATATAGACTTGGTAGCAACTCCTAGAATCAGTTTTCTTGCTTTTTTAGATTCAAACACAGAATTCTCATTAAAGCCAACAACTTGAGATTTAAAAATGATAGTTTCATTTTCACACTCTTTTAAAAGTTCCCTAATTTTTTTTGTCATTTTGTTTCTGCTATCCGTAATGAATTCTATTTCTAGTGAAAAGTCGGAAAAACTTATCCATTCCGTTTTTACTTTCTGAATTCCATTTTCCAAATCAGCTCTTGTTTTATGAAGAATGATTAAAAAATATCTCAAATCAGAATCTTTTTCAATTTCCGATGATATTTCTTTGCTTTTCTCAAGACAATAAACAACTTCAAATTCCTTTCCGTATTCATCTTTTGGAATTCCGTTTATCTTGCCTAAATATAAATTATAAAATGTATCTTTCAAAGATTCTTAAATTGAGTATAATATGTAAAAATAAACAACTTTTTCAATTGCTCACAAAAATCAAAAGCTGTTTTGGTAATTTAAAAATGATATTCGCAGAGCACGTGCTATCAAAGAAGTCTTAGTTATCTGGGGTGTGAATTAATTCAAAGTAACAATTGATTTTTTATAACTATTTACGCATTTGTTATCTAATTTTATTTTTTTATTATGCGGAAGATGACCTTTATATCTTACTTTGTATGTATTCATTAATTCTAATGTCTCTAAGTCAATCAGTATAGAATATTCATATTTTTTATTTTGTGGAGTAATATCGAAATTTAAGTAATAAGGCATAATTTCTTTATCATGATACCAAGACGCCGATAATCTAATATCTGCTTTGTTTTTTTTACCAAATAAAAATAGAAAACATTCCGGAAATGAAATTCTTTTATCTTTAATAACTAATGTTTTAGAATCTACATCAAAAGTTGCCGGACTAAACTCCTTCGGTAAGCCAATTATATTTCCATTATCATCAATTTTCAAAGGTTTGTTTTTATGATTTACCTTTTCAAAATTTGAATTAGTAAGTAAAATAATTGATACAAAAATCAATAATGTTTTCATAAATAATTTTCTTTAATTATTCGCTATCAGTTTTTTCTTCAAATGTGTATTTACCTAAACGTAACAAACAGAAAAATATCAGCGATGCTGTTTGTAAACTATAATCTGAGAATTCCATAAACGAATGAGCAACATTATTTCTAATGTTTTTTCCTTTTTTGGTGAATGTATATTTGAACAATTCAATGTCTTTTTCAGAAAAATAATTCTTCGTAACATCATTTTCTAATAATTCTTCTAGCAATTGCTCTTGTAAATCTCCTCTTTTTTCTATTGTAGTATTTCCACCTGAAAGTCTAATAAAATCTCTAAGGGCACCCTCAAATTTTAAAGTTAACGAGTCTATACATAAAATAAAATTACTAATCTTATTTGTATTCATTATTACAATTAATTCAAATTGTGAAATTAAATTGTGAATTCCTGGTGCTAGCATTGTAATCCAAGATGATTTTTCATCTATTTCATTCGACGTTGCACTTCTTGTAAATCTCGTGCCATACCACGTTTCTTTTTCTAAGAAATTATAAATATTATAATAATTAATTTTCCCTGAAATAATACCATTAACAAAAACCTTGAAGAATAAAGATTGTATTTGAATATTATGAGCGATTGTATAACTTTTTATAATTTCAAAATCTAATTTTTCAGAATCTTTTAATTTTTTAAAATTGGTATTTATGTCGAAGACACTTGTTGTAAATAAGTTATGTAAAGATTGTCTGATAGATTCTTTTGCTCTCTCTACATTTTCTTTTGGATCAACGAGAATTGATTCATCACTAGCAAAGTAGGCTAAAATTTGTGAGGTTGAAAGTTTCAATATAGCATCTGATCTCATATTCAGATAATAATTAAACATTTCAGTTTTGTTATCGTCTAATTCAATACTAATTTTGTGTAATTTAATTGTTTGTTTTAAACGACTGAATTCCTTCATAGTTTTTTCATAATCCTCATTTTTCTTTGCTAGTTTTAAAAAATGAGCTTTGTTTCCAATGGATGTATATTTTACAAAATCATCGTCATTGGGATGCTCTTTAATAATTAAATCTTCATTTTTTGCTAGTAATTCATAGATGCTTTCTGTAGGTAATTTGAGTCTTTGAAAGAGAGAAATACAAATATTTAAATTTGATTGGTTTGTAAAGTAAGAAGCTGAATTTTCTTTTTCTATCCAATCTATAGTTTTTTTAGCTATTGGTTTTAGTTCATTATTTAATAAGTAATTGGTTTCAAGTATTTCATTAATTAAACTAAACTTTACCCAATTTGGATAACTATCCATAATAGCTAATATGATTTCTTTTACCTCAAGTATTTTCTTTTTTGTTTTTTTAGAAATGTAAATTATTGCTGCTACTATAATCATCAACTCCCTAGATTCCTCTGATTTTATTTTAGTTAAACAATTAATATATTTTTCAATAGCAATTTCTGCATATTGATTGTTTTTTGTTTCTTGCCATAAAATGTGATTATATCTTGATATAAGCCAAATATTATTGACTATTAGTAATCTTTCTTTTAAGTATTCAATTTCTTTTTTTGTAAATAAGGATTGATTATTTTGCTTACCAATAACATTTGTTGATTGAAAATTTGCTTCTAAACGTCCTTTATTTAAATTATGATTTAAAACTTTACGTTCAGTTAAAATTTTTGATTTCCATTCTTGATCAATGTTCTCAATTGTCTGTATCTCTTTGTTTATGTTCCAAATATTAAATGACTGTAAATTATCTAAAGAAGAATAGAAAAGTAAAATATTTTCTGGGATTTTATCCATAACCAAGATTTTTATATTAGAACTATCTAGTAAATATATACAACTTTCTTAACCATTTTTAAAAGTCAACTAAGTCTTTCGAATATTTTATCAACCTATTTATCAAAACCCAACCCCATCCATCACCTCCATCTCTTTCCCCAACACCGGATGCCAAAACCGTAAGCGTTCTGCATGCAAATAGAGGCGGTCGGCTTTGGTGCCATATAAATCATCACCTACAATCGGGGCGTTGAGGCCTTCGGGGTGGGCAGCGTGTACCCGCAACTGGTGCGTGCGGCCCGTGATGGGGTAGAAGTGTACCAAGGTGGTGTGCTCCCGGCGTTCGACCACTTCCCATTGCGTTTTGGCGGGTTTGCCGTGTTGGTAACACACCAACTGGTTCGGGCGGTTGTCCAAATCAACGCGTAAGGGCAAATTGATTTCGCCACGGTCGTGTTCAATCATGCCGTTCAATAAGGCTACATAGCGTTTTTGCACCGTGCGTTTCATGAATTGAGCCTGCAACTGCAAATAGATTTCCGTGCTTTTTGCCAGCAACAAAATCCCGGAGGTGGACATGTCCAACCGATGCACAATCAACGGGCCGGTGGCATCGGGAAATTTTTCTTTGTAACGCCAATACACCGAATCCTGTATCGCTTTGCCGGGCACCGATAAAAACTCGGCCGGTTTATGCACCACCGATAAATAAGCGTCGTCATATAAAAACGTCAACTCCTTGTCTTCCGCCGGATTCTGCAACAACGGATTGTCGTCCACGTTCAAACCTACCAACATGTGGGCCAAAATGGGTTTGCATTTGCCCGTGCAAGCCGGATAAAAATGCCCGTGTTTCCGTATTTCCGACTTCGGCGATTGTCCCCACCAAAATTCAGCCAAAGCAATGGGTTGTAAGTGATGTAAATAGGCATACTGCAACAATTTCGGTGCCGCACATTCGCCTGCACTCGCCGGTGGATTGTCTTCAAAAATGGCTCCTAAACTCTTGGTTTCTCCGTTTTGATTTAAAAAGGAATACTGTTGAAACAATTTTTGTTGCAACGCCGCCGATTTAGCTTTGCGTTTGTCTTTCAATTGTTGCAAACGGGCTTCAAAAACCGCTACTTTTTGTTGTGCTTTCTCGATTTCCGTTTTCCAATAATGGTTCATTTGCTTTAGCTGTATGCTTTCCTGCTGGCTTTCTTTGCTCAAGTTTTTTTGCAGGGCTTTGTAGTCGTCAAAGGCTAATTCCTGTTCCGCTTTCACCCGCAAGGCATCCCGACGGATTTTATTCTCGCGGCTTTGTTCTTTCTTTTCGGCTTTGTCGTGTTCGGCTTGCAAAAGGGTAGTGGCCAAAGCTTGTTGACAAGCGAGGAATTCCGCATCGTTTTCTAAGGCTTCAATATCGCGGTTGTAGGCATTCAGGATTTTTTCTTCTTGTTTAAAAAAGCCGTCTTGTTTGAGCATATCAAACACAGGCGGCACAAAATGACGGTGTTCGTTGCTATCGGCTAACTTTCCGGAAAATGCAGCGAGATAACCCACTTCTCCGGTTGGTTTTTGCACGACCAATACGCCAAACATTTTCCCGATGACTAACCCTTGCTGGCCTTCTTTTAATCCGAAATTGTGTTCCCAATCGGTTTGCGTGTTCAAGTAGTCTTGCAATTCAGAAGCGGCTATTTTACTCAGTTCATGTGGTTCGTAGTAAAACGGAAAGGTGAATTTTTCCGGCAAAGCAATAGCGGATACATCATGTTGAAACGGAATAAAGTGAGAAGGCTGCGTCATGGTGCAAAGCTAAAAAACGAAAAGCGATAATCATAATGCAGGTAAAAAGTAGGTGAGTAGTACTTCCTTTTATGTTGCTACTGCTCATTTTTTAACTTTATGCGAATGATTTTTATACATCATGCTGATGAAGTATATTATTTCTATACAGCAATTAGTTAATTTCTATACAGCAATTAGTTATTTTCTGTACATCTTTATTCTATTTTCTGTATAGAAATTGACAAAAGGAAAAAGAATATTTTGTATTTTCGTCTTTTATACTTGAATAATAACGCTTAACCCACTAAAAACAATGCCGATACAATTTAAAATGGTTGCCAAACGAAACAATTTAGTGCAACCACCGGAAGTTAACTATTATCCTTGTGCGGTGAACCAAGGCGAAGAAACCTTGGAATCGTTGGCTCAAAAAATCTGTGCCGCCTCTTCCTTAACCGAAGCGGACTGTTTTGGGGTAATGTATGCCTTATCAAATGCCATCAGTGAAGCCTTAACC
>JAFLBT010000124.1 GCA_017302935.1 Flavobacteriales bacterium
ACTTGTGATTTTTTAGTAGGAATAGTAGTGTTGGCCTCAATTAATTTAGTCATCACACTACCCATAGTTTCAATACCTAATGAAAGAGGTGTTACGTCAAGTAACAATACATCTTTTACATCTCCGGTTAAAACTCCACCTTGAATAGCCGCACCAATAGCTACAACCTCATCCGGATTTACACCTTTAGAAGGTTTTTTTCCGAAGAATTTTTCTACTTGCTCTTGAATTACCGGCATACGAGTTGAACCTCCTACCAAGATTACCTCATCAATATCAGAAGTAGATAATCCGGCATCTTTCAATGCTTTTGCAACCGGTTCCATTGAACGTTTTACTAAATTTTCAGCTAATTGTTCAAACTTTGCTCTGGTTAACGTTTTTACCAAGTGTTTTGGTCCGCTAGCGGTAGCCGTTACATAAGGTAAATTGATTTCTGTTTGCGTAGAAGAAGACAATTCAATCTTCGCTTTTTCAGCGGCTTCTTTCAAACGTTGTAAAGCCATTGGGTCTTTACGTAAATCTACTCCTTCTTCGCTGTTGAATTCATTGGCCAACCAATCAATGATTACTTGGTCAAAGTCGTCACCACCCAAGTGAGTATCTCCATTTGTAGATAATACTTCAAAAACCCCGTCCCCTAATTCAAGGACAGAAATATCAAATGTTCCTCCTCCCAAATCGTACACCGCAATTTTTTGATCTTTTCCGGCTTTATCCAAACCATAGGCCAAAGCTGCTGCAGTAGGCTCGTTGATGATTCGCATTACTTTTAAACCTGCAATCTCACCCGCTTCTTTAGTAGCTTGACGTTGTGCATCATTAAAGTATGCAGGAACAGTGATTACCGCTTCTGAAACGGTTTGTCCTAAATAATCTTCAGCCGTTTTTTTCATTTTTTGAAGCGTCATAGCAGACAATTCTTGTGGAGTATATAAACGACCGTCAATATCTACACGAGGCGTATCGTTATCACCTTTTACCACTTTATAGGCTACATTTCCAGCCTCTTTTGCACTTTCAGAATATTTATTTCCCATAAAGCGTTTGATAGACGCAATGGTTTTTGTTGGATTGGTCACTGCTTGTCTCTTAGCAGGATCACCTACTTTAATTTCACCACCTTCAACAAATGCAATTACTGATGGAGTTGTTCTTTTTCCCTCTGCATTTGCTATTACTACCGGTTCTCCACCTTCCATTACAGAAACGCATGAGTTAGTAGTTCCTAAATCGATTCCAATTATTTTGCCCATAATTATAAATTTGTATGCTTGTTTTTAATTTCGTTTTGTTAAACTTACTTCGCTAAATGACAAGTATTATGCCAAGGCCAAAAACCAATAAAAATGTCATATTTTGACTGACGAATCAGAAAAAATATGACATTATGACATTTTTTTAATTTACTCTACCAAAAACAACGCATTACTAAACAACAAATTACCATTCTCCCAAAAACCTCTGAACAACGGATTATCAATCATGTAAATCACTTTTCCTTGTCCGTAATAATCGATAGCAAAAGAAACCGTTTCCTCTAATGACTTTTTCAACTTATAACCAATAAAACCGGAACTTTTATAATTTTTGGGGACATAAATAATATTTTGAGCTCCTTTCAGTAATTTATACTTGTTTTCAGAAGTTTTCAAACTATAATATTGTTCTCCTAATCCATACGATAAAGGATGTGTTTTGTCTAATTTATTTTCAACAATTGCACCCGGAACAAATGAAGAGATTGATCTTCTTTCTGCATTTTCAACTTCTAAAAACCGATCGGCAAGTTCTTGTTCTTCCAATATTTTTTGTGCTTGCGTTTTTTCATCTTCGGTGGCAAATTTTGTTAAATGAAATCCTTCTCTGTCTTCAAATTGAGAAACTGCTCCGCCAATAGCAATCACTTTTCCACCTCTAGCAATAAAATCATCTATTGTTTTCTTTTGGTTATCTGAAAAAGAATACCATCCTTCCGGTAAAATTAAGGTGGTATATTCCGCTAAATTAACGCGATTAAAATTTTGAACATCAACAATACTGGTCGGATATTCAACCACTTGGTCCAAATAAAACCATACTTGTCCAAAATCAATGTTACTCACTCCATTACCACTCAATACCATCACTTTTGGAGCTTTTAACAAAGGATAGTTTTCGCCTCCTAAATCTCCTCCTTTTTTAGCCATTCCGGTTTCAAGTACTTTATAATCGGTCTTTTCAGCTATAAGAGCTGCAACCTTTATTTCAAAATTTTCAACCTTACTATTATCACCTTTCGTCACAATTAATCCACCACGCTGAATCACAACATCACCAAAAGTGACTTCCTTAGAAGCATATCGTACTTTAATATTATTTTGATGTAAAAGACTCAGTACCCTTGCAGAAGAACGATTATTCCATGGAATATAGTACGCATAAACATTATTAGATTTTTCAGGATTAATAACTGACAGTTTTGATTTGGTTTTGAAGGCTACTTTACCTTTTAAAGCGTAACTCTCAATTCCATAAGCATGAGGAAGCGACCAAGCCGTTATATCATAAGAAAGACTATCCGATAATTTATGGTGAGGTTCAAATAAAACCTGAGCCAATACTGCTCTTGGTTGGTCAACCGAAATAATAATGTCATTCTGTTCAACTGAAAATACTTTTTCAGCATTTGATTGATAATGATAACCGGTTAGTTTTCTTGATTCATCTGCAAAAGAAGCCTCAATACGATTTCGATTCAATAGTTTTAGAAGTTCTGCATTTTTTGGATGATCTTTTACAATATAGGTTTGGTACTTTCCTTTTGGTTTAGTGCGACTGTCTTTGAAAAAATTTCTAAATTCTTTTGTCAATATTTCTTTTTGTACATACGATAATTCAACTACAGCCAAAATTGCTTTGGTGTGATGTTCCAAACGATCTTTTATGGTTAAAACATCGCCGTTTTTCATCGTGACTGCTCTTCCTGCTCCTATCCCACCTTGTTCATATGTCATTCCAACTGCACCATTATAGCAAGGATACGTATCGCCATAGCTTGGATAAAATAAATCAAATCGCTCACCGGAATAATACATCCATCCCTCTTTGTCAAACTTTTTTGCAGTAAGTTCTCCAATTTTTTTGTGAAAATCTCTCTGAAAAGGAGAAATTTGCTCATGATAAGGCTCAGCAGCCGGTGGAAAAAAATAAGGTTCATTGTATCCCATTTCATGCACATCGGCATGCACCATTGGCATCCATTGATGGTATAAATCCATCCTCAACTGAGTCTCACGTTGGGTTTGCCAAGCCCAATCTCTGTTCAAATCATAAACATAATGATTTTGTCTTCCACCCGGCCATGGTTCCATATGCTCACGATCGTAAAGTCCGGGATGTGTTTTTGAACCGGAAACATCTCGTAACCAACTCGCATATCTGGAAAATCCATCCGGATTTAAACATGGATCTAAAATAACCACAATATCTTCCAACCACTTTTTGGTTTCTTTATTATTTGGATTTACTAACTCATATGCAACTAATAAAGCACTTTCAATTGCACCGATTTCATTACCGTGTACATTAAAACTTAACCATACAACAGCTTTTGTTTTACTGTTATTTTTGGTTGGAAACAATCCGATTTCATGTAAATGATTTCTTCGAATTTCCTCTAAATTTTTCAAGTTTTCAGGAGTGGAAATATAATAGGCATTCAGATTTCTTTCCTGAGTGGTTTCACCGTATTTTTCATGTTTTATCCAGTCCGATTCTTTGACCAATTGTTGAAAATAAGCCTCAACTTGATGATAATGAGAAACCTGTTTTCCGTAATTAGGAAGAAATTCATAAGGTGATTTTGGCTGTGCAAAAGAAAATGTTATGGTAAACAGTAAAATGGCAACTAAATATCGATTCATTATTGTTATTTTAAAAATCAAATATAGATTAATTTTTTTACGCTTTAACGATAGTAAAAGTTAAGAATTACAAAAAATCGATCTACTCAAAAATCCTTTGCTATGAATCATAAACAAAATCTTATATTTGCCTTACTCAAACGTTTTAGTTATGGAAGAATGTATTTCTGTTTTTGATATGTTAAAAATTGGAGTTGGCCCATCTAGTTCGCACACACTGGGACCGTGGCGAGCTGCCGAACGTTTTTTAACCGAATGTAAAGCCGAAAACATATTGAATCAAGCTATTCGAGTAAAAGTAGATTTGTTTGGGTCGCTTTCCTTAACGGGTAAAGGTCATGCAACAGATTATGCCGTGATGTTAGGATTGAGCGGTCAAGACCCGGAAACTATTCCGGTTGGTGACATAGACGGAATTGTTCAATCGATAAAAACAAATAAAAAAATAAAACTCGGAAACGAATTGATGTTGGATTTTGAAGTTGAAAAAGACATTATTTTCAACAAAAACTTTTTGCCATTTCATGCCAATGGGTTAACTTTTACATTATTTACAGCTAATAAAGAATTTAGCGAAACCTACTACTCTATTGGTGGTGGATTTGTGGTAAAAGAAGAACGTACGAATGCTAAAAAGAAAATTCAGATAAAATGTGCTTTCCCTTATCCGATTGAAAAAGCAGATGAATTATTAGCCTATTGCAAAAAAGAAAACAAATCGATTTCCGAAATTGTGTATGAAAATGAAAAATCGATGCGTTCCGAAGAAGAAATTCATCGTGAATTGATGCGAATTTGGCATACGATGTTGGAATGTATTTATATCGGTTGTCATTCTGAAGGCATTCTACCCGGCGGATTGAATGTGCGACGACGAGCGTATGATATGCATTTAGGATTAAAAGGCGAACTTCCTTATTCTACTCCACAAGAATGGTTGGAAACCATCCGAAAAACAGAAGTAAAATTTCGACAAATTCTAAAATGGGTAAGCTGTTTTGCCTTGGCTGTTAATGAAGTAAATGCTGCTTTAGGTCGGGTTGTGACTGCTCCTACCAACGGAAGTGCCGGAGTAATTCCGGCTGTGTTGATGTATTATATGGTTATCGAGAATCATCAAGCCGGAGAAAAAGAAATCAAACAATTTTTATTGGTTGCCGGAGAAATTGGCAGTATCTTTAAAAAAGGAGCCACGATTTCTGCCGCGATGGGTGGTTGTCAAGCCGAAATTGGCGTATCTAGTGCCATGGCAGCCGGAGCCTTGTGTGAATTAATGGGTGGAACACCCGCTCAGGTGACGATGGCTGCCGAAATTGCGATGGAACATCATTTGGGAATGACGTGCGACCCTATTGGTGGATTGGTTCAAATTCCGTGTATCGAACGCAATACAATGGGAGCGATTAAAGCCATTAATGCTGCTGAATTGGCCTTAGAAACCGATGCCAATAATGCGAAAGTTCCGTTAGATAAAGTAATCAATACCATGTGGGAAACCGCCAAAGACATGAACTCCAAATACAAAGAAACGAGTGAAGGCGGATTGGCAGTTGGGGTAAACTTGGCCGATTGTTAATTAAAACTCAAAACTCATACTTGTCGTAATAAAGAAATTATCTTCAACCGATTGATTATCTTTGATAAAAATAGCTTCTTGCGATTTTAACCAACGGGCTTCCGTTCGGATTTTTACTCTTTTAGTGGGTAAAAAATCGATATTAAAAGAATTTCCAAAGGTTTTAAAGGCTATACCATTTACATTTATGATAACATTGTTTTCGTCTTGATAATATTCCGTCCGAAAAGCAGTTTGCCATTTCGAATTGAAGGTATATTGAGCAATTAAAACCGGACTGAACCATTTTTCATACTTGTCGCCAACACTTGATTTTTGCATTCCAGCATCAAAACCGACAATGGTTCGCCAATTCTCATTCCATTGATAATCAAAAAACAAATTGCTGAAATAACGAGTTCGTAACCCAAATTCTGTAGGTTCATCACCTATAAAAGTGCTCCAATTTAAGACTGCTTTTTCAAAAGGTTTATATATAATCTGAGAACCAAAAGCCGGAAGAGCAGAATTGTCAGGTTTGGAAATTCGTTGCCAACCATTAGTGAAAAGTGTGGCTAAAGTCCATTTATCATTTGGTTGAAATTGGTATTTTATACAGGTCATAAAATAAGGAGAATTTTCGGCTAACATTGAGCGAGTCAACGTTAAATTAGAATTTGAAATAGCCGTTTCAAAGCCGATGTAGCTGGGCATAATTCCCATTTCAATAGTGTGCTTTCTTTTCTTATCTAAATAAATTCCAACTATAGCCTCGCTCACCCATTTTAGATCTTCCGCAGCATAATTATCTTCCACATATGTACCGGCATGAAGAGCGAAAGAAGCATAGACATTTTCATAACTTGCTCTCACTCGCAATAAAGCATTATTGATATTAAATTCGTTATGTCGATTGTAATTGTATAGAAAAGGAATCTTCTGATTTTCTGAATGTTGATTAAAATCATACGCATAATAACTTTCTATAAATCCTGAAAAATCTATTTTCAGCGAATCAATAGTTTGTGCCTTTCCTGAGAAAGAAAAAACAAACAATAACGGTAAACTAAACTGCCAAATTTTTTTCATTATTATTAATCATTACATTAAGATTAAAACAATTCATAAAAAATTATTTCCTCCTTGTATCCAAAATATAAACCACTTTCCAGCCGTCATTTTCTTTATATAATTGAAAAGAATTCACTCCGGAGTGGCTTAATTTATCATTCATATAAAATTCGTACGGCGTCCAAACATGAGCCATTGTTCCATCAATTTGAACTTTGTAACTTAGAATTTTCTCTTCAAATTTCATGGATAATGGAATGGTGGCAATGGACTTATAAAAGTTAGCCGCTTTTTCAACGGAAAATTTTGCCCCTTTTTCGGATTCGGAAATAGAATGTAAAATCAAATTTTCGGAACACACTTTCTTTAATGCAATGGAATCGCGTTGATGAAAAGCATTAAAAAATTTTCCGATTGTGAGTTGAATTTCACTTTCTTGAGAAAATGAAAATTGAAAAAATAATACTAAAATGAGGAATGAAACTTTTTTCATTTATCAAAGTTTTAATGTGTTAGTAAATTTATAATCAAATATGTTACAATTCCGGCAACATATCCGGCAATGGCCAAGGGTGTGATTTTCTTTAAATACCACATAAATGTCATTTTTTCTTTTTCCATGATGGCGATTCCTGCTGCAGAACCAATAATCAACATACTACCCCCGGTTCCGGCACAAAGAGCGATGAATTCCCAAAGCGAATGATCCATCGGATACTCAGAAAGTGTAAACATTCCTTGGGTAGCCGCTACTAAACTTCCATTATCAACTATTGAAGATAACACTCCAATTGCAACAACCATAATGTCATTACTTGGTAAAGATTCTTGAAGAAAAAGAGACAACTGACTAAGGATTTGAACTTCCTGCAAAACATACACCAAAAGTAAAATTCCCATAAAATAAAGGATGGAACTAACATCTACTTTTGATAAAGCATAAGCAACAGAATATTTTTCTTTTTCATCTTGCGTTTTATTACGATGGTAAACAATAGAAACCAATGAAACAAATGCCAAAGCAATTAATACTCCAATAAACGGAGGCAATCCAGTTATTGATTTGATCACCGGCACCATTACTAATCCAAAAACTCCGGCTAGGAATACACTTAAACTTCCTCGCATTTTTTCCTCTTTAATTACTTCAGCCATAGAAAGTTGAACTCTTAAAATTGCAAATCCTTTCATTCGGTAACTGGCAATAAACAAAGGAACCAACAAACACATCAATGATGGTAAAAACAATGTTTTAACGATACCAATAGCACTTACTTGACCACCAATCCAAAGTAAAGTGGTCGTTATATCACCAATTGGACTAAAGGCTCCTCCAGCATTTGCGGCAATTACCACTATACCAGCCAAAATCATACGGGTTTCACTCTTAGGCATCAACTTTTTAAGCAAAGTAATCATGATAATGGCAGTTGCTAAATTGTCTAACAATGCCGACATGAAAAAAGTAATTCCTCCAACAATCCACAATAATTTTAATACTGATTTGGTTCGAATTCTATTAGTGATGACAGAAAAACCTTTATGAATATCTATCATCTCTACAATAGTCATTGCTCCTAAAAGAAAAATCAATAGACCTGAAATTTCACCAAAATAAAAAAGTAACTTTTCAGAAACTTCATGCTTATCGCCTTCATAAAACAAGGCATAAATAACCCAACACAATGAACCTGTAAGGATGGAAGTAATTGTTTTATTAATTCGAATTGGTGATTCAAAAACAATAGATAAATAGCCCAAAACGGCTAAGATAACAAGTATAGAAATCATTTTAATTTCATTTTGAAAAACTGAGCTAATGTAGTTAGTTTTCACATCCAAAATAAGGTTTCACTAAAATATTTTAAGACACTACTAAACATTCCTTACATTTGTATTTCGTTCCTTAAAAATTTAATAAAATGTCAACAGCTAAAAAAGATTACAAACGTATCACAACCAAATCCCTATTTGATATGAAAGCAAATGGCGAGAAAATTTCTATGCTTACGGCCTATGATTATACCATGGCTAAAATTGTAGATGCCGCTGGTGTTGACGTAATTTTGGTTGGAGATTCTGCCAGTAATGTAATGGCTGGACATGAAACCACTTTACCCATTACATTGGACCAAATGATTTATCATGCCAGTAGCGTAGTACGTGCATGCGAACGAGCTTTAGTGGTGGTTGACTTACCTTTCGGAACTTATCAATCTGACCCAAAAGAAGCCTTGCGTTCTGCCATTCGTATCATGAAAGAAAGTGGTGCACATGCCGTAAAATTAGAAGGCGGAAGCGAAATCAAAGATTCCATCAAAAAAATATTGAATGCCGGAATACCGGTAATGGGACATTTGGGGTTAACGCCTCAATCCATTTATAAATTTGGTACTTATACTGTTCGTGCGAAAGAAGAAGCCGAAGCGGAAAAATTAGTGGAAGACGCCAAACTTTTGGAACGAATTGGCTGTTTTGCTTTGGTTTTGGAAAAAATTCCGGCCAAATTAGCCCAAAAAGTAGCTGAAAGCATTTCGATTCCCGTAATTGGAATTGGT
>JAFLBT010000125.1 GCA_017302935.1 Flavobacteriales bacterium
AGAAAAGAGAACAAAACCAAAAAGAATTTGATGCTTTAATCGCAAAATATAAAGAAAAACAAAAAGAAAATTTCATTTCTTCTGTAAAAGAAGAATTTGGTCATGATGTTGAAGAGTATAAGATGACTTTAGAGAACTCTGGTAGATTTGGAAGCAAAGAACCTATGGTTTATAAGGAATCATTCACCATAAAAGACCAATATTTGAAAAAAGCCGGTAACAATATTATTTTTGAATTAGGTAAATTTTTAACTTCTCAAATTGAATTAACTGAAAAAGAAAAAAACAGAAAAAACAACATTTACATGAGTTTTCCTAGACAAATTCAACATGAGATTCAGTTTGAAATACCTCAAGGATACACTGCAACCGGTCTTGAAAAGTTCAATAAAAAGGAAGAAAATGAAACCGGTGGATTTATTAGTACAATTACACAAAATGGTAATGTAATTACAATAAAAACATCAAAATCATACAACAATTATTATGAGCCAAATGCAAATTGGAAAAAAATGTTTGACTTTTTAGAAGATGCGTATCAATTTACACAAGAAAAAATCCTTTTGAAAAAGAATTAAAGGAAATTAGAGCATATGGAAAATGTCCCAAAAAGTTAACCACTATTTGGGACATTTTATTTTAAAATACTCTTACTAGATTAAAACCGAAAGCAATTTCTCCTTTACCCCAATCACCAGTTGTTTGACCAAGGAATCCTGCTTCATGCATCGCTCTTGAATTGGTAAAATGCATTTGAAATACGTGTCCACCGGTTTCTAAATCAACCCCTATAGAAAGTGGATTCTTTGTAATAGCAGAAGATGCACGGTTCAAATGGGCAGCATAATCAGCATTTACAGACCATCGACTGGTTAATTTATACCTACCTCCTATTCCAACAGCAAATTGACTATTATCTTGCGGATTGGGTAAAATTGGCTGATTATTAGTGTCTAAAATATCCCTTAACGTATTTTCATGAAAGAAAGAAGGAGCCAATTGAAGGCTTAATTTTTCAGAAAATTTTCGGGAAATTAAAACTTGAGCAACATAGCTTAATCTATTTTCAAATTTCAATTTTGGATAATCCTTCTCTTTTAATTCTGAATTAATTGCAATGCTATTAAATCCAACTATGGTAAAAGGAGTTCCATTCTCTTTTTGAGAAACCAAACGATATTTTGCTGCCAAATCATACGTCTTTTGAAAACCACTTCTCGCCAAATGAACCGTTAGCCATTCGTTTACACCATATAGAAATTTTAGTTGCGTATTGGCATTGTCTAAACCGAAAAAATCATCAAATCCATTGTTAAAATAATCAAATCTGTGAGCCACTACAAAGTAAAAATCGCCTTTAGCCGCCAATTTAGTAGATTCCAAATTAACAATTTTCAACGATTTAAAGGCAGAAGTCACCACTTGATTAGAATCAACAACTTCAATATCTTTTAGTAAATCATCTTGAGAAAAAGCAACAAAAGGGAATAATAAAACAAGTAGAATTTTTTTCATGAATATTAATTACTTTATTTACAACTAGTTAACAATTATCTTTTTCCAAGTCTTTTGATTATCATTTACTAACTCAATCATATAAATACCCGTTGAAAGTCCGTTAACTTCTACATTAACAACTTCTTCATTATTTTTGGTAAAAATGGTTTTTACAAAAGCTCCGGTTTGTGTGTAAATATTAACTTGATTTAAATACGTTTTTGTTTGAATACTAAAATCCCCATTTGTTGGGTTGGGGAATACTTTTGACGCATTCAATGAAAAATCTTCTACTCCAAGTGTTGTTAAAGGCACATCAAATGATAATCCTCTGTTTCCACCACCATGATTAGACATAACGTAAGAAGCAGAACTGGCTCTTGCCCATGCTAAATCAATCGTGTTATCTGCAAAATTAAAAGTATAATCATTTGAATCTCCGGTATTAAAGGGTCGAGTGTAAACTAAAGTTCTTCTTCCATTTATCGGAAAGTTATTTTGATTTGACACTAATGTCCAGTTGTTAATTGGATCAATACTTGGAGTAGAACCAATACCACCATGTTTTGCGTCAACTAAAGTTGTATTGTTCCAATAAACTAAGTCAGAACCAGCTTCCATCCCAAACTCAAATGATCCAAATTGTAATGCTATATAGCGATCATTTGGTCCTGAAAGAGTCAAGGTAACGGTTGAAGTTCCACTGTCTAACAAAAGAGCGGCCGTCATATTTGAGGTTAAATTAACAACACCTGTTGACTTCTGTTGTGCAAATCCTGTTAAACTGAATAAAGTAAAACATAGCAAAGTAATTTTTTTCATAAATTTTATTTTAAAAGGTTAGTAATTTCATTATTTCCCGAAAAAACTGCATACTCAAAAGCGGTTTTCCCTTTTTTATCTATTTTAGATTTATCTGCATTTGTAGCTAAAAGTGCTTTTACCAATTCTATATTCCCAAACTGAACCGCATACATTAAAGCTGTTGTTCCATTTGAATCAGTTAAATTGACATTACAATTATTATTCAATAAAAAAAGTGCAATTTCGTTGTTACCATTCACAGAACAAGCCATTAAAGCAGAACCCATTTCGCTAACATAGTTTATATCACACCCTTTTTCAATCAACATTTTAGCTACTGAATTATTTCGTTTGTAACAGGCTAAAATCAGTGGTGTATAACCGGATTCATTTTTAGAATCAATAATCAATTTATTATTTTGAATTGCTTGATTTAATTCTTCAACTGAACCTGAACGGGCAATATCAAAAATCGAATTTTGAGCGGAAACATTCCATACAATAAAAAGGATCGATATTATTAGTTTACTTTTCAATTTCATACTATTTTACAATACTACATTGATCCATTTTTAATTCCTCTAACAAATCATCATAACCTACAAATCTTCCTTTTACCTTTATGGTTTGGTTTACTCTCAAATCTTTTAAATCAGTTTTAGATAAAGTGAAAAATAGTTTTTCATCCACCATTAAAGAATTATTGATAGTATCTACAGAGGAAATTTTTCCATAGGTTTCTATCGTTTTATCAGCAAATTTTCGGGAACTCTCTTCTGAATTTTCTATAAACGCATTGCTCAATTCCACAACTGAAAGAGTAAATTGTGCCTTTTCTTGACCAATATTGCGGTGATCTTTGTATAAGTAAAAATAAAGAAAAACTGCCGTAAATACAGCACTTACCCCGATAAGTAATAAAAAGAATTTTAACTTATTTTTTTTCATAGCAAGAACAAATTTATTTATTTTTTTTTAATCTTAATGACTTTTAATTAATTTTACTAAAAAATTGCAAAAATGAATACTAAGAAAAATTTCCTACTCGGACTTTGTTGCTCCGTATTTTTTTATGGTTGTACCTCAGATAGTCTATCAGATTTAACAGAACTTGATAACATCACTGAAGTAAAATATAACCAAAGCATTAAATCAATTATTGACAACAATTGTACTAGTTGTCATGGAGCTACACCAACAAGTGGAGCACCTAATTCTTTACACACTTACGAATTAGTGAAAGATGCGGTTTTAAATCTTGATTTAATTGACAGAATTTCAAGAGCAGAAGGTACTCCTGGTGCAATGCCTTTGGGAGGACCTCGCTTATCGCAATCGGATATTAATAAAGTAATACAATGGAACGCTGATGGCTTAATGGAATAAATATGAAAAAAAATCTATTTGTATTGTTTCTTTTTGCAATAGTTTCCGCTTTTGCACAAGAAAAAATGATTACCAAAACTGGTAAAATTACTTTTGAAGCTTCTGTTCCTTCCTTCGAAGAAGTGAAAGCAACAAATGACAATGTTTCTTGTATTTTAAATACAAAAACCGGAGAAATCGCAGCACTAGCTTTACAAAAAGGATTTCGGTTCAAAATTGCTTTAATGGAAGAACATTATAATGAAAATTATGTTGAAAGTGATAAATTTCCTAAAGCAACATTCAAGGGAATAATTGAAAAATTCTTGGTTTCCGATTTAGACAAAAACGGTAAAAATTACATTATTAAAGGCACTTTAGAATTACATGGTAAATCTAAAGAAATTCAAATAACCGCTAAAATCAGTAAAACGGACAAAGGGATTGAATTAAAAAGTGATTTTGCTGTTAATGCAGATGACTTCGCAATCGAGATTCCAAGTGTTGTGAGTAAAAAAGTTTCTAAAAAGGTAAATGTAAAACTTGATTTTATAGTAAAATAAAAAAATCCCAAGTAAATAATTCTTGGGATTTTCTGTTTTTTTATTTGCTTAAATACATTTTTCTTCTGGAATACAATTCATAAAATTGATCATCTTTTAAATCATCAATAAATAGAATACTTTCGCCGGTTGATTTCATTTCCGGGCCTAACTTTTTATTTACACCATGAAACTTACTAAAGGAGAAAACCGGTTGCTTTATAGCATATCCCTTTAATTGAGGATTGAAAGTAAAATCAGTTACTTTATTTTCTCCCAACATGATTTTGGTGGCGTAATTTACATAGGGTTCACCATATGCTTTCGCAATAAACGGTACCGTACGTGATGCTCTTGGATTGGCTTCTATGATGTAAACAATATCGTCTTTAATCGCAAATTGAATATTGATTAAACCAACTGTTTTTAAAGCCAAAGCAATTTTTTTGGTATGTTCTTTAATCTGTTGCATCACAAACTCACCTAAATTAAAAGGTGGTAAAGTAGCATTACTATCACCTGAGTGAACTCCACACGGTTCAATATGTTCCATGATTCCGATGATATACACATTCTCCCCATCGCAAATGGCATCCGCTTCTGCTTCAATTGCTCCGTCTAAATAATGATCTAAAAGCAATTTATTTCCGGGAATATTTTTCAACAAATCAATCACATGTTCTTCTAATTCTTGCTTGTTGATTACAATTTTCATTCCTTGTCCTCCTAACACATAGGAAGGTCTTACCAACAATGGAAAATCCAAAACATCAGCTAAAGCAGAAGCTTGGTCAGCATTTTCAGCAACTCCGAATTTTGGGTAGGGAATTTTCAATTCTGCTAATAATTCAGAAAAACGCCCTCTATCTTCAGCTAAATCTAATGCATCAAAACTGGTTCCTAAAATTTTAATGCCATATCGATCTAATTTTTCGGCTAATTTCAAAGCGGTTTGTCCGCCTAATTGAACAATTACACCTTCTGGTTTTTCATGTTGAATGATATCATAAATATGTTCCCAAAAAACAGGTTCAAAATACAATTTATCAGCCGTATCAAAATCGGTTGAAACCGTTTCCGGATTACAATTGATCATAATGGTTTCATACCCACATTCTTTTGCAGCCAAAACCCCGTGCACACAAGAATAATCAAACTCAATTCCTTGCCCAATTCGATTTGGGCCGGAACCTAATACGATTATTTTTTTTCTATCAGTAACTACACTTTCATTGTGCACATAACGCTCTCCTGAGGATGTTTCAATTTCTGCTTCAAAAGTGGAATAATAATAAGGTGTTTGTGCTTTAAATTCCGCTGCACAAGTATCTACCAATTTATAAACTCGATTGATGGAAAGTTCTTCGCGTTTTTTATGCACTTGACTTTCTAAACAGCGAATCATGTGAGCAATTTGTCGGTCAGCAAAACCTTTTTGTTTCGCTTCTAACAATAATTCTTTGGGTAAAGTATCGATTGAATAATTAGAAATTTCTTTTTCCAATAAATGTAATTCCTCATATTGTTTCAAGAACCACATATCAATTTTAGTAATCTCATGAATTCGACTCAGCGGAATTCCCATTTGAATGGCATCATAAATCACAAAAACGCGGTCCCAACTGGCATGTGTTAATTTATCTATGATTTGTTCATAGTTTTTATAACCTTTTCCGTCAGCTCCCAATCCGTTGCGTTTGATTTCTAAAGATTGAGTTGCTTTATGCAATGCTTCTTGAAAAGAACGTCCGATTCCCATTACTTCACCTACTGATTTCATTTGAAGTCCTAATGTTCTATCAGCACCTTCAAACTTATCGAAGTTCCAACGTGGAATTTTTACAATCACATAATCCAAAGTAGGTTCAAAAAGGGCCGATGTTGATTTGGTAATTTGGTTTTGCAATTCGTCCAAATGATACCCCAAAGCCAATTTTGAAGCTATTTTCGCAATAGGATAACCTGTTGCTTTTGAAGCTAAAGCAGATGAACGTGAAACTCTCGGATTGATTTCAATCGCCACAATATCTTCTTTTTCATCCGGAGAAACAGCGAATTGTACGTTACAACCTCCTGCAAAATTTCCGATACTTCGCATCATCAAAATGGCCATATCTCGCATTTTTTGAAAAGTGGTATCCGATAAGGTCATCGCAGGGGCAACGGTTATACTATCTCCGGTATGAATTCCCATCGGATCCATATTTTCAATGGAACAAATGATGACAACATTATCATTTTTATCGCGAAGTAGCTCTAATTCATATTCTTTCCAACCCAATAAAGCCTTATCAATCAACACTTCATGAATAGGCGAAGCTTCTAAACCTCTGGTCAATAATTCATCAAAATCCTCTTTTCTGTGAACAAAAGCAGCTCCGGTACCACCTAATGTGAACGATGGTCTGATTACAAGAGGGAAACCAAATTCTTGAGCAATTTCTTTCCCTTTCAAGAAGGAAGTGGCCGTTTTAGCCGGAGCGGCTCCTACTCCTATTTTTTCTAATAGTTGTTTGAATTGTTCTCTATCTTCGGTAATGTTAATAGCATTAATATCCACTCCAATTAATCGCACACCAAAATCAGCCCAAATTCCTTTTTCATCTGCTTCTAAACATAAATTTAAAGCCGTTTGTCCACCCATGGTAGGAAGTACCGCATCAATATTGGGGTGTTTTTTAAGAATTTCAATAATTGATTTTGTAGTTAATGGCAATAAATATATATGATCGGCCATACTCGGGTCGGTCATGATGGTGGCCGGATTGGAATTGATTAAGATAACTTCAATTCCTTCTTCTCTAATGGAACGAGCGGCTTGTGAACCCGCATAATCAAATTCGCAGGCTTGTCCAATTACAATAGGTCCTGAACCAATGATTAAAACCGATTTAATAGAATTGTCTTTTGGCATGTTGTTGTGTTATAGAAGTTTAGTTGTTTTTCAGTTGACAAGGTATAAAAAAAAGGCGTTACTGAAAAGAGTAACGCCTTTATATTTGATTAAATACTAATCATTATTTTTTGTGTCTTGGTTCGCAGGAAACAGTTAATTTGTGTCTTCCTTTGGCTCTTCTACGAGCAAGGACTTTTCTACCATTTGCAGTAGCCATTCTATCCATAAACCCGTGTTTATTTCTTCTTTTTCTTTTCGATGGTTGAAATGTTCTCTTACTCATTGTTTTGTATCTTTAAAATCGTGTATAAATATCTTTGTTTGGGTTTCTTAAAAACCGAGTGCAAATATACAAAGACTTTTTTTTCTCGCAAGTGGTTTTCTAAAAATATTTTCAATTCCTTTTATTACCTTTGCAAACACAAAAAAATAAACAGATTATGTTTCATAAAAATATCAAATTAGTTCTTGCTGCTTTACTTTTTGCCACTGCTATATGGCAATTTACCGAAAATAATATCGGAAATGGAATCTTTTTACTTCTTCTAATCAGTATTCCGGTATTGTTGTATTTTAAAAACGAATACATCTTAATGGCTTTTTTCAAATTGAGAAAGCAAGATTTTGAAGGAGCAAAAGTTTGGTTGAACAAAATTAAAAATCCTGAAGGAGCATTGGTTAGAAAACAACAAGGTTATTTTAATTATTTACATGGCTTAATGATTGCTCAAACCAATTTAAACCAAGCGGAAAAATATTTTAAAAAAGCAATTGAATTAGGACTTTCGTTAGACATGGATCTAGCGGTAGCAAAATTAAACTTAGCAGGAATAGCAATGTCTCGCAGAAGAAAAATTGAAGCAACTAACCTTATCAACGAAGTGTCAAAATTAGACAAACAAAACATGTTAAAAGATCAAATTACGATGATGAAACAACAATTGAAGAAGATTTAATTTTTTAATTTTTCATAATTTAAAAGAACCGTTTTATGTATAGTAAAACGGTTTTTTATTGGTTATCAACACTTTATTGACAAAAAAATTTGGAAATGTTAATAACTTTATATACATTTGGTAGCGTTAATATACTAATCAAATGAAAAAGTTATTAGTACTATTATTCCTTTTCCTGATTCCTCAACTGCTTTCCAGTCAAGAAAACAGCAGACTTTTTTCTGATGCTGTTCAAACTAATTTTAGTAAATTCAGAAGTCAAAGTAATCAAGCTTACAAAGAAGGTAACTTTGAAAAAGGCCAATTTTTATTTGACAGTTTAGTTCAAAACCAATTAATTGGCTCAAAATTTAATGATTACTCGCTCAAAAGAGTCTCGAGTAAAAAACTAAAAATCAGTAAAGTAAAAAAACCTATTTTCCTGATTACGTATGCCTCATGGTGCGTACCATCCAAAGGTGAAATACCGGCCATCAACAAACTAGCTAAACAATACAAAGACGTTGAATTTATTGTAATTGTTTGGGGTAAGAAAAAAGAAGCTAAAAAATTTGCCAAGAAATTCAGTAGTAATATTGAAGTTTGCTATGCCGATAAAAATTATAAAAATGACAATGAAATTGTAAGCAACATGAAGGAAACACTTGGTTTTCCAACTAGTTATATGATTGATTCCAATCTTCAAGTGGTAAATATCAAAAGAGGATCCATTTCAATTCCATATAAAACGCCATTGAAAAAAGCACTAGAAGAAAATTATAATGTATTTAATCTAAAAATTACCGAATTGATGAATCACCAAAATCAATTTAACGGAATGGTAATTACCAACTAAATTATTTTCCAAAAAGTAATTTACCCGCAACTAATAAAAGAGCCACTCCAAATATCTTTTTCAATATTTTTTGATCAATTGTCACAGATCGCCGACGAGATCGCGCTGCGCGCGCGGGGGGTACGCTGATGCCGCTCACGGCCCCTGATTCCGAATACCTGCGCACGCTGGTGCG
>JAFLBT010000126.1:0-5267 GCA_017302935.1 Flavobacteriales bacterium
GAAGGGCATTGTTGCTAACGGTTCGCGGCTTGGCGTAGTGGCGGATTTTTAGCACAAAAGTTCAATCGAAGAACTGCACTTGAACCTACCACAAAACTGTCATACGAAGCACTGAACCCGCCATTACGCCAAACCGCTGTTGGCAGCTGGTGTTCTTGTCCACCGTCTTTGTAAACCATTGTCAGTATTGGGTTTGAGTGTCATTTTCTGTTTGCCTTTTGGTCTGTCTGTGTCGGGTTGTGTGTTGCGTTTTTTATTTTTTAAAAGCGTGGGAGAAAAAATTTTGAAATTCTCTCTCGGGTGGTAAAGGTGGAAGCTCTTTTGCAATTTTTGGTCTGTGCGTTGGCTTGTGCGAATTGCAAATGTGCTTACACCTGTGCGTTAGGCTAAAAGTCTATTTTTAGTTGTGACATTGCTTCTTCTTTCTTTTTCCTTAAAACATCTTCAACATATTTTTTTGCTTTCTTCTTATGAATTCCCCTGGACTTTACTAGCAATTCAGCTAATTGCTTTTCGAATAATGGCAATAATGAACTGTTCATTGGTCTGAACATATAGTAAAGGAATACTTTCAAAAAGCAGAGTTCCAAGATAAATTTGTTGTCAACCTTATCAATTACCTTGTCAATGTATTGTACGTAATCTTTAAGTTTCATGTCAGAGTAAATGAAGCCTGTTAAATACAACTCGTACTGTGATAAATCTTTTCGGTCTTGTTTGATGTAGTTCTTGATTTTTGTTTCCAACGGTGTTTCAAGAAATTCAGTTCCAAGCCAACTAAGAAGCATTAACTGATTTATAATAGGGGCAATTGTTATAAAGAACTCTGGTGGTAATGGTAATTCATCATCTTTATTATTAGCAAGGTTATGTGCAATAATGGATTGCAGATAAATGCCATATTTGGCTCCCTTATTTATAATTATGTCGAGACTTTCATTAACGTAATTTGGGTTCTTAATATTCTCGCTGTTCTTTAATACTCTGGCTGCAAGTTCAAGTACGTGGTAAAATTTCTTTTTGTAGTCAACATTCTTTTTAGCCTTTATACTGTCATTAACTGGTAGCATCTCTAATTGAGTGCCTAATGCTTCTTCAATTTCATCATCTGTTAGTTTATTGTTTCTTGTCTCGGTGATGAAATTTGAAGGATTGATATGTTTCAAAATAAAAGATTCATTCGGAAAGTACCTATCTACATTTTGATTGATGAATGTGTCTATTTCCTGATAAGCTTCTTGTAATTTCTTCATTGAAAAATCCAATGTGTCGAAATCATCACGAGTTCTGCCAGTGTGATAATCTAATTCATCAATAAATGATAGAAATTTTTCATCGGAATAAACCTCTTTTTTAAACTCTTTATCTTTATCGATATTCAACGATAAAAAGAACTTGAAAAATGCATCGTAGCGAAAACGAATGCAATTATTATGTAGCTCTTTCTTTAAAATTCCCTTGTCTATGAATTCTTGAAGTTTCTCAATTGCTGATAATCGTTTTAGTTGATTTAAGTCAAAGTTCTCCTGAATACATTTAACTGCATCAGATTCTGACAAAGCTAAATTATTACCTGCCTCACCGGACTTGTGCATTTTCAAGGCTAATTCAGTAAGCAATTCCATTTTCTTGTCGAAATTGTAAGAGCCTGCTTTTGCATTATCAAGTTTTAATCCTTCCAAAATAAAGGTTAAGAACTGTTGAACAAGGTTAGCCTTGTTTACTGGCTTGAAATTTTCTTGCTTTTCTATAATCCAAAGAAATAGTGAAACGGAAAAGAATGTTCTAGGTATTCTGAGTATTTCAAAAACCTTAATAAGTTTCTCTAAATTGTTTTGAATCCATTCAGGGTCTTTTCGTTTAAACCATTTTATAGCTAATTCTTTAAACTCTTTAACCCCAACGCTTCCAATAAAAATCGGTTTGAATTCTTTGATTTCTTCTTCACCGCTTTTCTTTGCGAAAATCGTGTTCTCAGCTGTTAACAGTGTGTCTAAATCGGTTGCTGTTGTAACTATAATTTTATTGATGGGATAATCATCAATAAATTTTTTCAGACGATTTACAGCATGAATATGTTCTTCATTCTCAATGTAATTATCAATAAGAATTAATAATTTTCCTGACTTTAGCATTTCTTCAACTTCTTCATGTCCTGGCTCATTTAGAAATGCTCTAACCAAAGGTTTAATGTCCTTTTTCTTCAATTCGGAAAAATCAATTTCAACTGGAATTACTTGATAGTTTGTATAAGAATTAGATGCCTCTATAAATATTTTGTTGAGTAAAGTCGATTTACCCGTTTCCTTATCTCCGACTATTAGGATGTTCTTATCATAATTTAGAACTTCATGCAAGTTTATTAAAGCAAGTTCATCGTCTATATCATTTAATAAAATTGGTTTTTCCGTTAACTTGGGTAGAACAAACAACTCATTTATATTTCTCGGGGCAATTGAATCTGTGCCATGAATAACAAGTGAGTTATTCATTATTTCTTGTTTTGCTTTACATGTCTTATCTGTCAGTATTAAATACTTATTGAATTCTTCGCTATTTGATGATATTTTTAATTCTGCGAAGTTTTCTCCGTTTGGTGCTATGTCAACGTCTTTATCAAACTCTATTCTGTCATGAATATATTTTCTGAAACTACAAGTTATATTCAAATCTCCTATTTGAGTTCGGTCAAAATCTAAAATTGAATACCCTGCTTTAAATGTGTCGATTTTTTCTCTTGGATTGCTGAAAGCCGTTTTTGCAACAGAAGTAAATAGTTTGTTTCTTGTGCCGAAGCAATGAATATTATCTCCCTTGTGCGTATGTCCGCAAAGCAATACGTGAAATTTGTTTACATGTAAAAATGTCGTCAACTCATTTCTTTCCAGCTCACTAATTAGTTCCGTTGGATGATGAATTAGTGCAATATTGATTGAAGTTTTCTTTGAATTGAAAAAATCATTTGCATTAAGAATTTGTTTTGTGCCTATTAGTAATTTATCGTGTGCCAACTTTGTTGAACATCTCCATGCGGAATTGAAAGCCCCAATACCTACCTTTTCACCATTAATATCTACTACAAAGCAAGATTCAAAGTTTGACAAATAGCATTCAGAATTTCCTGAATAGAATTTTTGCTCAAATTCATTAAATGCTTTTATTCTTTCAATTCCTGAATGATTCGATAATCGGTAGTCATCCAAGTATTTATTAACCCGTTCTATATTGTTGAAATTACCTAACATTCCGCTTTCTGTTAGGTCTTCAATTTTTGATTCAACTATGTCATGATTACCAGCAATAAAAATGAATTTATTCTTATCAAAGTTGAGTTCCTTTAAAATTGGATTGATGAATTCGTTGTTTACAATTTCATAAAAGTCTTCACCGTCTTTAAAACTTGAACCGCCCTTATCAATTAAATCACCTGTTAATACTATTAAATCAATTGGCTTTTCTTTGTGCCAATTTTTCAAGTCTTTAATTAGCGCAGTTAAATAGAACTGCTTCAAAGAACTTAATGTGTCCTTTGATAAATGTAAATCACTTAAATGTACTATTCTCATTTTATGTCTTTTTAAACCGTTTCCACTTCCTCCTTCACGCCCCAAACCTCACTGATTTTGTCTTTTATTTTTTGCTCAAAGATTTCAATGAGCCGCTTGTTGGCATTCACCAATTGCAGTTCTTCTTCTATCGATTTTACTATTTCCGTTTGCTCAACAACATCAGGAACTGGAATTGGGAATTTTCTTAAAGTTGTTAGCCCAATAAATTGCTGTGCTCCACCGCTTGACATTAAACTAATGTATTCTTGAGCATTCTGTGATTTGAGAAAGTATAGCAAATAAGTGTGGTTGATTTTTCCGAGTGGTTTTATTAAACCTACATTTTTAATGCTGAATTCTCTGGTGTCATCAATTACACAGCTCATTCCACGGTTTGCACCAATCATTGAAATAATAATATCACCAAACTCAACATTTGAACGCTTGATTATTTTTTGATGGTCTTCTCTCGAAATGAATTGAATATCGTCAAATGAAAGTCCTTCTTTGGTAATGTTTTTTTGAGTTACAAATGGAATTCCGTTTTCCAAAACATATTTTGGTGAATCGTGAGTGCCGTCTCTAACATCGCACAATTGGTCTAGTTCCACCATTTCCCAATCAGGGTTTATGTTAATGGTGGGTTTGTAGTTGTTTACAATTTGCTTGGCTCCGTCAATTATTTTTTGGTAGCCCTCTATTTCGGCTACTATTTGCTGTTGTATTTCAAGCGGTGGAAGTGGAATTTCAAGCTGTGAGTATTGAGAAATCCAATATCGTTTATGTTCAGATGCATTAAAATGAATTTGTTGCATCACATAGTAAAGGTATTTAATATCAGCAATTTCCTTTTTTGCTTTTAGAATTTTCATTGCTGATGACTTTACCTTAAAGGGAAAATCTACAAATTGTGTTGATGTGGTAAAGTCATCAAAAATTATTACTGGTAATTCTTCCGAAAAAATACCATCTGTTTCATTGGTGTAACCTAAAATAAAAGACTTTCCAGCAGTTAAAACTGGTGTTTTATAACTGTCATCGTAATCTTCTGACTCAACAATATATTTAGTCGGTTGTTCATAATCTAAAACATCTACAAGTTTTACTTTTTCAAATTCAGTTGTTAGGTCTGCACGGCTTAAATATCTATCACCACTTAGAACAATATCTCTGTTTCCTAACACTGTTTCCTTTTCAACAAGTGTTGCCAAACTCGGCAAATCATCAAACGCCTTATCACTACTCAAACATTCTTTGTATGCTTCTAAAGTTTGCAAAGCCAATGGCAAGTCGTTTTTATCAATTTCTCTGCGTTGTGCTCCAAGGTCAAAGCCATCATTTTCAATTTTTAAAAACAAAATATGTTCGCTTTTCTTTGCCAGTTTTTTATCCAAAATAAGAATGGATGTTTTTACGCCACTGTACGGATTAAAACAACCTGCGGGCAAACTGATAACGGCTATCAAACTTTCCTGCACCAACATTTTCCGCAATTGTTTGTAAGCGGTTTGGCTGGTGGCTACAATGCCGTTGGGTACTACAATGCCTGCCCGTCCGTTGCTGTTCAGGTGTTCGGCAATATAATCGGTAAACAATACTTCAGCTTTGTTGGCTTGTACACCAAACTTCTTGTGTGGACGTATGCCTCCTTTTGGTGTCATAAATGGCGGGTTTGCCAATATCACATCAAATGCTTCCTGCCAACGGTCTTCACTACTC
>JAFLBT010000126.1:5277-8995 GCA_017302935.1 Flavobacteriales bacterium
AAAGCCGTGTAAATACATATTGGCTAAACTCAATCTCACCATATCGGGGCTAATATCGTAACCCACAAAATTGGTAGCGAGTTTTTTTCTGTCGTCTGGCTTTAGTTTATCGCCTAATCGTTTTTCGGTGTTTTGGTTTAAGATGTGTTTATATGCACTCAATAAGAAACCAGCCGTTCCGCAAGCAGGGTCAAGCACGGTTTCGTTTTTCTGTGGGTTTACACAAGCCGTTACAAAATCAATAATGTGTCGGGGAGTTCTGAACTGTCCTGCATCGCCTTGGCTTCCCATTACACTCAACAGGTATTCAAAAGCATCGCCCAACTTTTCGCTGTGACTGTATTCAAACTCGTGGATGTGTTTTAAAAATAGTTTCAGCGTTGCAGGGTCACGATAAGGCAGGTAAGCATTTTTGAAAATGTTGCGGAACAGCTCGGGAATATTCGGATTGGTGTTCAGTTTTTCCAATGCTTCGCTGTAAAGCGAAAGCATTTCCTGTCCGCTCAATGATGGGTCAAACAGTTTTCGCCAACCGTATTTGGCATATTCACCAGTAAAGAACTTGGCTTTGCCTTTGAATTTCTCCACGGCTTCCTTATCCATATCGTCCATAAACTTATAGATAAGAGCCAGAGTAATTTGCTCAATTTGGCTTTTCGGGTCGGGCACTTTACCTACCAGCACATCACGGCAATCGTCAATATTTTTCTTTGTTAGGTTATCAAGCATTGTTTAGGCAGATAAAAATTTATTCAACGGAACGTAGGTTTTAACATAGTAGGGCAGTTTACTTTTCATTTCATCCGGCACACGGTTAAAATCTTCCACGTTAAACGTTGGGTTGTGATACAATTCTGTAAAATCTTGTTGGTCTATAATTTCTCTTACGCTTGGGTCGGTGATGTAGGCATAAAAGAAATAGCGTAAACCTTGTAAATCGCTGATGTCGGCAACATTGTTGGTGCTGATGAATTTTTCAAATTCGTCACTCAACAAATCGTCTTTGCCTTTTATCTGATTGCCGAAATAAATGAGTTCCAACAACTCACGCCAACCAATTTTGCGGTCAATCTTCAACGACCTGCGAAGCTTTTCCAAATCAAAATATTCTTCGGGTTTGTTGTCGTATTTCTCTTTGGCTCTTGCAGTGGCAATCTCCACATCACCCGCTTCCATCAGTTGTTTTATTTCTTCATCGGTTTTTACTTTCTCCTCAAACTGTTGAAAAAACATTCGGTCAACTTTCATTCCTGTAAAGTCAACTTGTTGTTCGTTCCAAGTGGCAATCTTGTCGTTGTCTTTGTATTCGTAACCGTCACGCTTTGGCTTCAAGGTGTTGTCGTCAAAGGCTGGGAAATCATCGCCTTGCTCAAAGTTTTTCGGAAGTTTCAATACTTGGTCATATTGATATTTTTCTTCAAAGTATTCGCAAGTGGCAAAGAAGTCAAAGAGTTTGAAAGTGGTTTTGTCAATGGAAATGGTTTCTTCTTCTCCAAGTTCGTTTTTGAATTTATGCTCAAAGGTGTGAACACGGGTTCCACGTCCTTTAATCTGAATAAATTCAGTTGGCGAAAAAATAGGTCGCATCAAAGCCAAATTCAAAATGTTGGGACAATCCCAACCTGTGGTCATCATTCCAACGGTAACACAAACTCTTGCTTTACTGGTTTTGTATGATTCTAAAATTTCATTGCCTTTGGCAAAATTGCTAAAGCCCAACAGTTTGTCGTTGCTGTAATCAACGGTCATTTGCTGACTGTTCTGCACATTGGAAGTTACCTGAACGGCAAAGTTGCTTTGATACTTGCCAGGGAAATATTGATGTGCATATTCGTTGAGTAGTTGAGCCAATTTTGCAGCGTGGTTTTGCGAAACAGCAAAAACCAAACTCTTTCCAAATTCTCCTGTGATTGGGTCTTTCAGTCCGTTTTCAATAAAGGTTTTGCAGAACACTCGGTTGGTTTCATCGCTGAAAAATTTTCGTTCAAAGTGATTTTGCTTGTATTTCACTTCTTCCAAAACATCTTCCTGTTCGCTGGTGGCTACTGTAACCATTACGCCATAACCTTGCTCAGATAGTAGTTTGGTGGTTACATCCGTTCTTGCATCCACCACAATCGGCTGTCGCAAATAACCGTCTTTTGCACCGTCCACAAGCGTATAACGATACGTTGGAATGCCACTCTCACAACCGAAGGTTGTGTAAGTGTCAAGCAACATTCTTCGTTCTAATTCTCTTGGGTCTTCAATGCTTTCGGTGTCAAGGTGTTTTAAATAGTCCTTTGGTGTGGCTGTCAAACCCAATTTGTAGCCCAAGAAATATTCAAATAATGCTCGGCTGTTTCCGCCTCCTAAAAGTCGGTGCGATTCGTCTGAAATGATTAAATCAAAGTCGGTTGGTGAAAACAGTTTTTTGTATTTGTTATTCACCATCAATGATTGAATGGTAGTAACAACGATTTCCGCTTTTCTCCAGTCGTTGCGTTTCTCTTTGTAAACAACTGTTGTCAGGTCGTTTTTCAGATAATTAGTAAAGTCTTTTCTTGCTTGTTCTTCCAATTCCAAACGGTCAACCAAAAACAAAATTCGTCTTGCGTTTCCAGTTCTGTAAAACAGTTTGATGATGGCAGCAGATGTCAGCGTTTTTCCTGTTCCTGTTGCCATTTCTAACAAGAAACGTTTTTTGCCTTCGCTTACTGCTTTCTGAACGGCTTGTACTGCTTCAACTTGGTAGTATCTAAGAAAACGGAGTTTTAAATTGAAAATTAAGTCCTTCTTTTTCTGTTCGTCTTGAAACTCTGGTATTTGTTTGTAGTTCGGAAGTTGAGTTAGAACAACATAGTCGGCATTTACTTCTTCGCTTATTAATTTATTCGGGTCGGGATTGAACTCATAATATTGTTTAATGGATTCCAGTGTTGGGAATACCTGAATTTGTTCAGGGTTTCCAGTTTCAATGTTCCATAAATAATGCAGTGTCCCGTTGGATAGAATTACAAACTTTACTTTCTGCGACTTGGCGTAATTTCTTGCTTGTTCTTTTCCAACCAGTGGATTCAAACTTTCTTTTTTTGCTTCTAAAACCAATACGGGATTTTGGTTTTCGTCAACCAGTAAAAAGTCAATGAATCCGTTTTTTGAATGTTCAAAGTCCTCTCCCAAATCGTTCATTTTGATGGAAGATTCAAGTTTAATGGTCGCTTTACCTTTGTCCGTGTCAAAGAAACGCCAGCCAGCTTCTTCAAGCAGTTTGTTAATCTTAATTCTTGCCTTTGCTTCTTTTTCAGCCATCTAGTTCAATTCAAATTTTAGTCGGTTAAAATACGATTTTTCACCCTTATTGTCCGTCTTTGGCGGGTGGGAGAATTGGCTCTTTTGCAAGCTTGGGTTTGTGCGTTGGCTTGTGCGGCTTGCAAATGTGCCAATTGTGCGTTGGCTGAATTTCAAAATTTTTTGTGCGGTGGAAAAAAAATAAAAAACATAGAGTCGGTCAGCGTGTCGGTTTAGATGCTGTCCGTTTGTAATATCGTTTCTATGTCTTTGGTCACCTGTCAAAATGGTTTACTTTTTTCTCAGTTTTTAGTCGTCTGTTTGTTGTTGTTGGGTCGTCCTTTACACTTGCTGCCAACGTTTTGGCGCTTGGCGCAGTGGCGGATTTCGGAGCACAAAACTGTCAAAACACCACAAAAGTTGATGCGAGGTAGAATGTTCAATTAAC
>JAFLBT010000127.1 GCA_017302935.1 Flavobacteriales bacterium
TTAAGGTGGTTATTGCGTCGGGGCTCACCTCTTCCCATTCCGAACAGAGAAGTTAAGCCCGCCTGCGCAGATGGTACTGCATTTTGTGGGAGAGTATGTCGCCGCCTTCTTTCAGTGAGTCCTGACTATAAGTCAGGACTCATTTTTTTTTACAGGTACGACGCAGTTCGGGCAAAGCCCTTCGTGTCGCCGACTTCTTTTAGAAACCTTTCATGGAAACATGAAGGGTTTTTTGTTTTTATATATTTTTGCCACTTACAAGGTTGCGGGTTATGAGTTGAGGGTTTAGGGTTTTGCCACAAAGTAATCTATTTTTTATTTTCTCCACAACTTTTTATCTTGAGCCGTAAAAAAGGCATAAAGTTTAGGGTTGCGGGTTAGAGAGAAACTGAGATGAAAAATATTTTCTCGCAGAATACACAGAAAACACAGAAATGGAATTGCTCTAGGCAATGTTTGATTTATTTTGCCACTAGGAGAGAAAGGAATTATGTTAGGGATGATTAAAAGTAAGAATTAAAACTATTGACAGTTATTTTAATAGTACTATTTTTTAAAATGATTTGATACACTAAACTGCGTGAGGGATAGTAGCGGAAAGCCCACAGAGAGGAAGCACGACGAACGAGGACTTGTAGCGGATAGCCCGACCCTTGTGGGCACGCCCAAGTATTTAATCTAAGTATTTATTTCGAGGTCTTTTATATAATCTTCGTATTCATAGAAAAAATACTCAAAAGATTCCATTTTTTCTGCAAAGAAGTTAAATATTGTATTCCAGGTTGATTTGTTATTGATGCTGATATTATGAATTTCAACCCAAATACGGCTGATGATTTTTCCGTTTTCGAGGTGAAAGTTTTTTTCGAAGATGGCATCTGGTAAATAGTTTTCTAAAAGGATGGTTTTAAGCGATTCTATTTTTTCAAAATAAATTTTGCGATGTTCTTCATCTTTAGGTTCTATATCAAGTGAAACCATTGCTTTTTTATTGTCCACGTTAAATTTAAACGTTACATCTTTTATTTTGGTGTTATAGAGTAACCACTTTCTCGGGTACTCCTGAGCGAAAGTAATCCAAAATTCACGTTTTATTTTTTGTGCTTCTTCTTTGCTGAACATTATTCAATGATTTTGGCTTTAATTTTAATGTTAAAAAGTGGATATTCACCTTCATCTGTTTTTTGTTGAGCAATTTCATCTAAAACATCAAAACCTTTAATAATTTTTCCGAAAACGGTATGTTCACCATCCAAATGATGTGCTCCACCTTTATTTTGAACAAAATAGAATTCAAATGGATTACTTATTTTATCGGGATTGTTTTCCCATGATCTTGCAGATGCAATTGCACCGTAATGGTGTTTTAATGATTTATTGAATTCAGCAGGGATAAAATACTTTCCAATATTTTTCCTTTCTTTTTGAGTAATAGTTTCATCTGAATTTCCGCCTTGAACAATAAAATTTTTTACTACTCGATGAAAATAGGTTGTATTGAAGTAATTCTTTTTTACTAAATAAATAAAATTGGCTCGATGCAAAGGAGTTTCATTATATAATTCTATTTCAATATTACCATAAGAACATTCAATTTGCACTTTTGTTTCTTGATTATGTTCTCCATACCAAGTTAAAAAATCAACAACATTATCATCAGTAATTACAATCGTATTTAAATCATATTTGGGTTTTGGAGCATCATTCTTTGCTTTAATTGTTTTATTTTTTTGTTCTAAACTTTTTTCTGTTGTATCTTTAGAATTGTTTTGACAGGAAAACATAATCAAAACAGATAATAAGAATAGTAAATTATGGATTTTCATCACTTTTTAAAATATGTTCCAAAAATAGCAAAAGAAACGCTACCTGCTACAAGTGCTCACTTAAAAATGGCACCTGTTGAGCGAATGGAAATGTTAAAAGAACTAAATGTTGAGAGAAAAAATCCCAAAAAAGCTGCTGTAATGATGCTTTTATATCCTAAGTTTGAACAAGCACATTTGGTTTTAATTGTTAGAACAACATATCCTGGCGTACATTCCTCTCAAATTGCTTTTCCTGGTGGTAAAGTTGAAAAAGAAGATGAATCACTTGCCAAAACAGCTCTAAGAGAAACTGTTGAAGAAATTGGTATTGATCCCACAAAAATTGAAATTATCAGATCATTTACTGAAGTTTATATTCCGCCAAGTAATTTTTTGGTTGCTCCTTTTTTAGGCATTAGTAAATCTGAATTAGAATTTTCATTGCAAGATGATGAAGTAGCTGGTGTAATCGAACTTTCATTAAAAGATTTCTTAGATGATAAATTAGTTGTTACAAGAAAATTATCAACTTCTTATGCAAGAGATATTGATGTTCCAGCATTTTTAGTTAAAGAACATATCGTTTGGGGAGCCACCGCTATGATGATGAGTGAATTGAAAGAAACTATTAAAAAGGTTCTTTAATTGTTTGTAATTTCATAAATTCGCATTCAATTTTTTCAAATTATTCTATAATGGGATTATTCAAAAGAAATCCATTTGGTCATATTTTGTTTTTAAAAAAGTGGCTCATCCGTATTTTTGGGGTGATGACACATCAACGTTATCGTGGCTTCAACGAGATGCATATTGAAGGTTCAGAGATCATAAAAAATTTACCTGAAACAAATGTGTTGTTTATTTCTAATCATCAGACTTACTTTGCCGATGTGGTGGCGATGTTTCATGTATTCAATGCTAGTTTAAGTGGACGAGAGGATAATATTAAAAATGTAGGTTACTTATGGCAACCAAAGCTTAATATTTATTATGTTGCCGCCAGTGAAACCATGAAAGAAGGATTATTGCCAAGAATTTTAGCGTATGCAGGAGCTATCACAGTAGAAAGAACTTGGCGTTCAAAAGGAAAAGATATCAAAAGAGAAGTTAATCCAAACGATACTGAAAATATTAAAATTGCCTTAGAAGACGGTTGGGTGATAACTTTTCCACAGGGCACAACACGTTCTTTTAAACCAGTTCGAAAAGGAACTGCTCATATCATCAAACAACATAAACCTATAGTGGTACCAATTGTTATTGATGGATTTAGACGTTCATTTGACAGAAAAGGACTTCGCATCAAGAAAAAAGGAATACTTCAATCGATGGTAATCAAAGAGCCACTTCAAATTGATTATGACAATGAATCCATCGAAGAAATCGTAGAAAAAATTGAGTTTGCCATTGAACAACATCCTTCCTTACTCAAAGTAATTCCAATAGAAGTATTGGAAGAACAAAAAGAATTGGATAAAAAAAGAATGTGGGAGTATTAAAAATCTATTTTCTTTAATTCTTCAAAATTCTTGTGTAAACGCTTCATTAAAAAGCCATAAATCAGTCGATAAAACAGCCAAAACAATCCAAAAGTTAGTGCAAAAAGAACAAAGTATGTTAACCCAATTATGATCCAAAAAACTTGGGGATTCACATCTTTTGTGCTATCGATTAAGGAGTTAATATTCGGGTCGTAAATGATTTGTGAAATAACAACAATGATAAAAATAAACGCAAACATTCCTAAATTATACCAAATATAGTATTGAACTGTTTTGCGGGTTTTTATGATAGAATTCATTAATTTTTTTACCGTATCTGTTGTTGAAATCGTTTTGAAATTTTTATAAAACATAAAAATAAAAAAGATTACAACTGCATAATTTAAAACGGAAATTACTTTGAAAAGCGTATCGATATGATACATTTCTAACGTTTTGAGATAATTTTCATCTACAAAAAATAAACCGATTGCTGACCATAATAAAAATTCAGCAATACTAATCATCAAAATCCATTTTACAATGGATGATGATCGTTTGTGAATCATTTTATAAATTTGGTTCTCCGTCACTTGTTCGTAAACATGCGGATCATTCTTCCAAGCTTTTTTTAATAAATCTAATTCCTCAGTCATATTCCTACGGATTTACTATTTTTTTTAATTTTCCTTTAATTCTATTCATTTTCACTCGTGCATTTACTTCGCTAATACCGAGTGTTTCGGCAATTTCTTCATAATCTTTGTCTTCCAAATACATGAAAATCAAAGCTTTCTCAATGTCATTCAATTGATGCACGGCTTTGTATAACAATTTGATTTGTTCTTCTTCTTCAAAATTATAATCATCGGGAGCAATAAATTGTTTTTTGCCTTCCATGTCGGTCGTGGTAATCGATCGGGTACTTTTTCGATACAATGTAATGGCTGTATTCAACCCCACACGATACGCCCAAGTTGAAAATTTGGAGTCGCCTCTGAATTTTGGATAAGCCTTCCATAACTGAATGGTGATTTCCTGGAATAAATCATTGTGAGCATCTTCACCCGACGTGTACAAACGACAAATCTTGTGAACGATGTTCTGATTTTCCTTTAATTGCGTAACAAAAGATTGCTCTAGTGAATTACTCATGTGATGTTAGTAGTCGGATGGTGAAATTTGTTACAAGATAGTATTTTTTTCAGAAGCTATTCCGGCTTTTCGTTTCAAGTCCTCACAAAAAAAACTATTTTTCTAAACCAAAAAAGGAGCTTCTTTTAGTCGCTCCTTTTTGCCCAGAAAAATTAGTTTTTTTTTGTTCCGGGCTTTCCACTTCAATCCGGGCTATTTCCGTTGTCGGTTGTCAGTTATCAGTCGCAGTCACAGTCGCAGTCGCAGTCACAGTTTTCAGTGGTGTTTTTTCACTTTCTATTCATTCGGTTTGTAATTTTTTTAATTTCTTCAATTTCAAAAATCTGTGTTCCAAAAAAAAAAAAAAGCCATGTAATTCAAAATGATAAAATTCAGTTAAATTCTAACCATACAAAAAACGAATAATTCATCAAATGTTAAAACTCACTATCTTTGCCATACAAAACATCAGAGCCTCAGTACCTCTGAACCTTAGTACCTTAAAAAGATGAATATCCCAAATACCAATCTTCCCAGAATTGTCATTATCGGTGGCGGATTTGCCGGAATTGCTCTCGCCAAAAGCCTCAAAAATAAACGGGTGCAAGTCGTATTAATCGACAAACACAATTATCATACGTTTCAACCCCTTTTGTATCAAGTGGCCACAGGCGGACTCGAAGCCGGTTCCATCGCTTATCCAATTCGGAAAGTGGTTCAGGAATACCAAAACTTCTATTTTCGTTTAGGTTTTGTCAACGAAATCGATACCCAAAACCAAAAAGTTAAAGCCGACATTGGCGAATTGCGATACGATTATTTGGTTTTGGCAACAGGTTCCAAAACCAATTTTTTTGGCAATAAAGAAATCGAACGCAATAGCGTGGCGATGAAAACTATTCCGCAATCACTCAACATTCGCAGTTTGATTCTCGAAAATTTTGAACAAGCGTTGTTGACCAACGATATTCACGACCGACACAGTTTAATTAATTTCGTTCTTGTGGGTGGCGGACCCACCGGTGTAGAATTAGCCGGAGCTTTGGCCGAAATGAAAAAAGCCATTCTTCCCAAAGATTACCCCGATTTAGATGTGCGAAAAATGCAAATCAACCTCATTCAATCCAGCGATAGAATTTTGGATTCCATGAGTGAAAAGTCATCACAGGCAGCTGAAGATTTTTTGATACATTTAGGTGTAAATGTGTGGAAAAATGTTCGTGTGACCGGTTACGACGGCAGTACTGTGACAACCAATACTGATTTAACATTTAATTCAGCCACCGTGATTTGGACCGCCGGTGTACAAGGTGCTTTACCGGCTGGGATTGATTCCAATGCCATTATTCCACGTGCGGAACGCGTGAAAGTAAATGAGTTCAACCAAGTAGAAGGCTACGATAACATTTTTGCCATCGGAGATATTGCGGCGATGCTTTCTGAACAAAACCCAAAAGGTCATCCGATGATGGCACAACCGGCGATGCAACAAGGTAAATGGTTGGGAGAAAATATTGTCAAAAAAATCAATAAGCAACCTCTCAAGCCTTTTGTTTATAATGACAAAGGTTCAATGGCAACTATTGGCAGAAACAAAGCCGTGGTAGATTTACCCAAATTTCATTTCAGTGGCGTTTTTGCATGGTTTGTTTGGATTTTTGTGCATTTGTTTTCGCTTATTGGATTTAAAAACAAAGCAGTGGTGCTGACCAACTGGATTTATAATTATATCCGTTTAGATCGCGAAGGTAGATTGATTATTAGGCCGTTTAAAAAGAAAAATGTGACTTCTTTTGTAGCGGACGAGGTTTAAGTTGGGAGTTATTAGTTTGGAGTAGGTAGTTTCGAGTAATTCTCCCAACTATTAACTCCTTACTCCATACTTCCTCTCTAACCCAATCATCAATCCCACAAATTTGCTATAGCCTTCCAAGCCATCTTTTTGTTTGTTGAGTTTCAAAAAATTGTCGTAAAAGATTTTGAAAATCGGTTCTAAAAACGTTTTGTATTCTTCGTGAAATTGTTTGCTTTCTTCAAAGTTTTTGATAATTCCGGGATTGAGTAACGGTAGAAATTTTTCACTTCGACCTTCTTCAATACGTTCTAAATTTCGTAGGCAATGCTTTACCGCAAAACTATAACCGGAATATTGAAAATAAATATTGTCACTTTTGATAGAAGTTAAAAACCCGATAAAATTGGCTTCGCTTTCGCTGGCATATCCAATTTGATGAGCCATTTCGTGTAACGTAGTAGTTGGAAAATTATACTTCGGCAAACAATCATTCACTTGGGCTTCATTAGTAAACGGATTCAAATAACCGCCAAATCCCATATAACTTAGCGGAACACTAATTAATGATGGTTTAATGCTCGGTTTTTCATATTTTAAAAAAGGAAATTCTTTTTCAACCGATTTATAACTTTTCACACTCAACTCGAAAATTTCCTGAGTGGAGTAGGGAACAACCACTTTTACCGAATCATTTTGTGTAATTTGATTGTAAATGGCATTCGTTTTTTCAATCAATTTTATGGTAAAAGCTTCTAATTCTTCGGTTGAATATTCTTTATCAATTTCCAGTTTTTCGTACATTGGAATGCGATGGTAATTGGTTGCCCACAACAAATGAAACAAAAAATAAAACACGGAAGCAAAACTGACAATCTTCAATACATTATCTTTCCAATTGATTTTCCACGTTTTTCTAACCTTCCAAAACCATCTAAAAACCAAAAACAAAACGATTCCGTAAAGTAAATCACCAATAGAAAGAGTAGTAAATCCGAAAGTAATTCTCGAAATTTTTGAAATAATTGGATACATTCCATTACTGTAATACTCTTCAATAAACTTAGGAAATAAAGAAGCGATTTTTAATACTATAATTTGTATCAAAAGCAAAAGTGGTAGGATGTATTTTTTATGAATCATTGGTGTAAAGATAGGTTTTTTGGATTATTCGATTGTTGGATTTTTAGATTGTTCGATTTTTAGATTGTTCGATTTTTTGATTTTTAGATATCCGCCAAGTCTTTCATTCTAATAATACAATAATCTAATAATCCTTTTCCATCCAGTCTTTCATTCTAAAAATCTAGTAATCTAATAATCCTTTTCCATCCAGTCTTTCATTCTAATAATCCAACAATCGAATAATCCAAAAAATTTTAACTTCTTTATTTAGAATAAATAAGAATAATATTTTTACCTTTGTAATATCATTTTTCAATCATGGGAAAAGCAAAAAAATCGGAAAAAGTAATTTATTTCTGCGACGGCAAAAAATGCTGTAAATACAACAAAGAAATCAAAGATTGTCTGAAAGATTTGGTCAAAGACAATGGCTTAAAAGAAAAAGTTGCTATTGAAAAAATGAAATGCCAAGGCATGTGCAAACAAGCTCCCGTTTTGTGTATTCACAAAAATGAATGTGTGGGAAAAGTATCGACTAAGGATGCTAAAAAGCTCTTCGAAAAGCATATCGCTTAAATTTTCTTTATTCCTTATTTTATAAAAACTTTACATTTCCCAATTCTGTGATTCGTTCAATTTCTTTGTAACTTTGTGCCACTAAATAAACCATAGAGCCTTAGTACCTCAGAACCTTAGCACCTTAAAAAATGAATCAAGAAATCAGAAACCTAGCACCCAAAGCACTTTGGAATAAATTCGCCGACCTAAACGCTGTTCCTCGTCCGTCTAAAAAAGAAGAACGCGTCATTGCGTTTATGATGGATTTCGGAAAGCAATTAGGCTTAGAAACCCACAAAGATGAAGTTGGAAATGTCATCATCAAAAAACCGGCTACTCCGGGTATGGAAAATAGAAAAACCATTGTGATGCAATCGCATTTAGACATGGTGCATCAAAAAAATAACGATACTACTTTCGACTTTGATACGCAAGGCATCGAAATGTATGTGGATGGCGATTGGGTACGTGCCAAAGGAACTACGCTTGGAGCCGACAACGGTTTAGGAGTGGCCACTATCATGGCGATTTTAGATAGTAAAGACATTTCGCATCCGGCTATTGAAGCTCTTTTTACCATTGACGAAGAAACCGGAATGACCGGAGCTATGGGATTAAAAGGCGGTTTGTTGAATGGAGAAATTCTCTTGAATTTAGATACCGAAGAAGACGATGAAATCGACATCGGTTGTGCCGGTGGTGTGGATGTTACCGCAACCCGAAGTTATCAAGAAGAAGAAACGCCTGAAAATTCATTGGCTTTTATCATTACCGTGAAAGGGTTAAAAGGGGGTCATTCCGGGATGGATATTCACAAAGGTTTGGGCAATGCCAACAAAATCATGAACCGTTTGTTGTTTGATGGTTTTGAAAATTTCGGTTTGCAAATTGCCGAAATTAATGGCGGAAGTTTACGTAACGCCATTCCGAGAGAAAGTGTAGCCAAAGTGATAATTTCTGCTATTTATGAAGGAGCATTTCAATTGGATATGCAAGAAGTGATTTACGA
>JAFLBT010000128.1 GCA_017302935.1 Flavobacteriales bacterium
TCCGATGATAATTTTGGAGATATTTAACCGAAGTGACATGCCGACTGCAGCTTTCAACAACCAATCACCACCCAAGACCAAAAGCACTAACCCGATAACAATAAATAGAAAATCCATAGTCAAATTTTAGTGATGCGAAAATAGGAAATTAACACCAAAAAAAAAGGTCCCAAAGGACCTATATTTTTGTTAATTTATTTTCTTCACGTTGGCTTCGGTGTACCCCAACTGAGTCATTACTGCATTGTAGTCTCGGTAATCTATTCGATTAGAGAAGTAACCCGGTACAATCACTATTCTGAACGTTTGATTTTGAGTCCATTGAGGGCCAAGAATTGCTAAATCAAAATCAAGAGAACTCATGAATAAGTTTACATCAAATCTTGTAAAATCATAATTGTACTGCAAATCACCTTCCATTAATTGAACCGTTTGTGGCATTAATCGCCAAACTGGTTCACCGCCGTCAACATCCCATAAGATATAAACCAATACCACATCAGAAGCAAAAATTTGTGGATTTAACGAAACTAAAGAACTAAAATTATTTTGAGGTCCAAAATTTCTTGTTACTTCAAAAACTTCACTAATTGTATCGTTATCAACGTCATCATCAGCATTAATTGTGCAACTTTGTAGTGCTATCATCCCGAAAAACACTAACAGGAAAGTAATTTTTTTCATCATTTTATATTTTAAAGATTCCGCTTGTATTTGCTATTTCAATACTTGTGCCAAAGTTATCTTTTTTGAACAATTTACCCTAATTTATTTTTCTTACTTTTGAAAAATGGAAGAAAATCAAACCCTTTTTATGGTCATGTTGGGTGCTACTCCCCCGGGAAGAATAACCGAACAACACGATATTTTTTTTGGAATCGGACAAAGTTTAAAAGCTTTAGTTCCCGATATGAAAGCCTTTTGGCCCGAAGCAAAAGGAAAAATTCACATTGATGCGTGGCGAAAAGTAACTTGTGTTGACGATTATACAATTGAAGTTGTTTCACGCGAGAAAAACATTCACAACACCGAAAAATTATTTTTCATCAATTTAGGCGGATACAAAGAAAATGAGTTTGAAGAATTTCATTATAAAGTCTTAACCGTTGCTCAAAACAAAGCGGAAGCCATCAAAAAAGCCAAATCCACTTCGTTTTACAAACATTGTGGTTTTAAAGGAGCTACTTCTCATATTGATGATAAATACGGCGTGGATGTTGATGATATTTATGAAATAGAAGATATTTTATCCCCAAAATTTAAAGAAAAATTCCAATTAAAAATTTCAAAATCGGAATTCAATCAAGGAGATGTTCTGGAAATTGGTTATGTAAAAATTGATAAATTATTAAATGATGGGCAGAAATAATCCAAAAAACATCAAAATTCACAACGACAAGTTGCACAAAGAGCAAGCCAAGAAGAAAGAGAAGGAAATGACGAGAAAGGAAAAGTTGAAGGCGATTGTTCGGAAGTTTAACAGTGATGAAAATAAAAACATTAATTAACTACATAAATGATTGATATGAAAAATTTACTTTTAATAGCCTTGACAATTTTCAATATTTCATTCAGTATTGCCCAAGATAAAGCGAAAATTGAAAAAGAAGCCGCAGACTTAGCCCAAGAACAATTGGATGCCTACAACAAACGAGATATTGAAGCGTTTTTGAAACCTTACAGCGAAAATGTAAAAGTCTTTGCATTCCCAGATCAACTGTTGTATGAAGGCAAAGCAAAAATGCGTGAACAATATACTTCCATGTTCAACCAATTGACGGATTTGAATTGTAAATTAGTAAACCGAATTGTGTTGAATAATAAAGTGATTGACCACGAAGAAGTTGTTTTTGTAAAATCGCAACCTGTAATTTATGCGATAGCGGTGTACACGATTACGGATGGAAAGATTAGTGAAGTGAGGTTTATGCAGTAATCAATTTCCTTGTAACCTAACCCATAATTTCCCCAACAATTTCTTAGCCTGTGCCCTATTTTTATTGGGCAATTCTTTGGCTTTGATTTTCCCATTTTCTTCCGAAATTTCATAACTAAAGGAAAACTGCATGTCGTTTTTATCCGCATTCATCACCCCAAACCGCAAATCATTAAAAAACAGTTGGTTTTCTTTTTGGGTGATGCAATACCAGCCTTCGGATATTCGTTTTAATTGTTGAATAACGGCGGCATCTTCAATATTACTTATCAATTCTTTTTGCGTAGGAATGAATTGAAATTGAATGGGTTGCGTATCAAAAAAAGAATAATCTCCAATGTAATAACCATTATCCACTTTGACATTGGTTGTCCATAAAATAATGTTGAATGGTGATGGTTTGACGACAATTTCCTGAAAGGTAATGTTATCTACTTTTAATTGCTTTTCAAATTTATGCGTCACAACCGATTGTACGAAAAGCGTAAAAAACAAATACGAAGTACTTACGATCAATCCGGTTCTGTTCCAAAATAGGCGTTTCGGGTCTTCTTTCTTTTTTTTCATCGAGAGGATGAGAAATACCAAAAACGGCAACGTATACATCGGATCAATCACAAAAATAGATTGTAGTGAAAACCGAGTTTCCAACGGCCAAAACAACTGCGTTCCCCACGTGGTAAACAAATCGAGTAAGGAATGCGTTTGCAAAATAAGGAACGAAAACAGCGTAGCTTCTTTGAAATGTACTCCTTTTTTATGTTCCATCTTCTGTAAAATCCATCCTAAAATGGGCGAAAGAAAAAGAAAAAACAAAGTAGAATGACTAAAACCGCGGTGAATTTCGGTAGCGGTTAGTGGGTCTAACAACTTTCCATACAACACATCCAAATCCGGCATCGTTCCGATGATGGCACCGTAGAGAATGGCTTTGTTGCCCAACTTTTTGCCAAGCACTTGATTGCCCACTGCGGCACCGAGAACGATTTGACTGAGTGAATCCATTTTGGGAAAGTTTGTGCAAAAATAGGGATTTTATCAATGAATTCGATTAAAGAACCGAATGCGAATTTGTTTGTGTAGGTTGATTGGTTAACGTTCAAACTTTTTATATATAACCCCTTTATTGAGTTTTATAACTTGATGAAGGGGTTTTGGTTTTTAGAAATTTTTTGAGGAAATGTTAAAGTGTTAAATTTTTGTGTATTTTAGTGGATAATTTGCAGTTGGTTAGAGAATACATACCGTAAAAAAACGCAATGAATTAACATTGCGTTTGATGAAGTTCCTAGCTCTACCGATGAGTCTTATTTCCCCAGTAACTTATTCTTTGTGGAGAAAGTTGGATTCGAACCAACTACCAGGATTAAATTTTAAAAAAAATCGTAATTTGCTCCTTCAAAAGTACGGATTTATGAATAAATTTCAAAGTGAAGCTTATCAGAATTTCATTAACTCTCATATTAGGTTAAACAATTATGTCAAAATTTCTACTGGCGCTGTACTCAATTTACACAATGAATACAAAGACCCAATTGAACTTTCTGTAAAATTAAACTCAATAATTTTTAATGCTGGTGAAAGATGGACACAAACAATCTTAAAAAATTCTCATACCGAATTACAGTCAGTAACAAACGATTTAGCAAAAAGTGGTATTATTTGGGCTTACTCAAGTTTTGACGTCTACTTCAAGAAAGTTGAGGGCTATTTGTCAGGTCATTTTGTGAGTGAAAAGTCGAGAACGGAGGATGATGAGGATGATAAATCACACAAAATTGTAGAATTATATGAAAAACTTAAATGGGATCAAACTAAAATTATTGATCTTCTACCAATTTTAAAATTTTATGAAGCTTTAAGACATTCTGTAGCTCATAATATGGGCCACCCAAGTGGAAAATTGTTGAGAATATATGAAGGTAAAGAATTTAAAAAGGCAATTGACCAATGGCAAACTAAATTTCCTAATCGACAAATCTCACCACCTCCAGTTGTCACCAACAAAATTATAGCTTTGAGGCCTCACCATCCAATAATGTATTCAGAAACCTGTCTTCGAATTGCATCAGACATAAACCTCAAACTAATAGTTGTGCTTGGTCGTAAACATTTTATACAGCAAACAATAAAAAAACATCTATTGGATGCTCCAATTCTAAGTATTCCACATTGTCAAAATTTGTCTAGATATATAGTTTTTCATTTAAACAATGATTATAAAATTAATTTGAAAAAATTTGATGATTTTTATGAAGTATTGGATGATATTCCAAAAGATTTAAAAGAACAAACTATTAAAAATTATAAAAGACGATATAATACCCTTAAGCAAATCGGGTAACAGATAAAAGATAGCATTCGGCCAACAGGCTAAATAGAAAAGACTTAATGCAATAACAAACCCGCTGCAATTATAGATCATTATGCAAAATTAGAATAACTTATGTGGAATTTAGAAAAAATAAAACAATATATTTCAGATGGTGTAGAAGAAAATATACACTTAGACTATAAAGGTGCTGATTCTATTTCAAGTACCAACGAGAAAAAAAACGAGATTTCTAAAGACGTTAGTGCTTTTGCAAATTCTGATGGTGGAGTTATAATCTATGGAGTAAAAGAATATGACGAAGCGGATAAAAATCACCTTCCAGAAAAGATACAACCAATAAATGGAAATGAATATTCTAAAGAATGGCTTGAGCAAGTAATTAATAGCACAATTTCTCCTAAAATTCATAATGTCAAAATAACACCTGTCCAAGCATTAGATAATAAGGATAACCAAGTAATTTATGTGGTAGAAATTCCCAAAAGTACTACCGCTCATCAAATGAAAGATAAGCGATATTATAGACGCTATAATTTTCAGTCAATTCCAATGGATGATTGGGAAATAAAAGATATAATCAATCGAAGTTCTCAAACTGAATTTGAACTTTATTTTGAAACAACTCCACCAAAAAATATTCTTGAAAAATGGCCACCGTTACCTCCAAAAATAGGAATAGATATATGGATTCGCAACTCTGGAACTAAAGTTATTAAATATTTAGATTGTTTCATCAGTGGTGATAATAAAACAGCCAAGAATATTATTAAGCCTTATGTAACAGGAGAATTTCAAAAACATTTTTCTAATACTGTTGAAAGGGAAATAACTATAAAAAGTGACACATTTGTTATCAATTCAGAAAGGATAGTCATTCTACCAAATACTTCTCGATTTATTGGACGAATTGAAATTAGTGAAAATTTCATAGTAGAAAATAATAACATATATTTTCAAATTTCTACGGAAGACAGAGTAGAATATTTTAATTACAAAGGAAAAGAGATAATGGAATAATGTCTTATAATTGCTGCTAAACAGATTTGGAGGTAATGGGCTTAATGAAAAGTTAGTTTTATATTTGAATGATTTAGCAAATCTAAAGAATGGGCTTAATTTAATATCAAACAAGCAGTAGTTCTAAAACAATAGCCTTCGATTTAGGAAAACGCTCAGAAATTAAAACTCGATATAAAAAAATGTTAAATGAATTTTCAAAACCTAGAGGAATATTACAATTATCTTGAATCTGATACTAATTTTAAGTTTTTAGATTTAAACACTTACAAATATATTACAGATTTAAGAGATAAAGTAGATGAAGAGCATATAAAGAAAATTTGTTCTTATGAATTATTTTTTGCTGATTTTTCAATAGAAAAAGGCATACTTATCCCAAAATTTCAAATTGGTGCAAACGCATATCCAAGATTAGAATTATTTGACGATAATTTTGATTATATTAAAACAAGAGCAAATAGTGTTAACAACCCAAAATACAAGGCTAAATACAATCATTTGCTATGGTTAAGCCCTATTAAACACATATATTTTGCCAAACAAGCAATTGAAAATTATTTTTTGCTTTTGCAAAACTCTTCATTTAAAGTTGAAGATAATTTACAATGCCTTTCGTTTGCAAAGTATTTTAAAAATCTTTTTATATTATGCCAAGCAGTAGATTACAAAAAAGATGAAGTTAAACAATATTTAGTTTCACATTTAGAAATCGAAAAAATAAATGAATTTACTAAATACTCATTAATGGAATTTATAGCTAAAAACAGTAAAAAAATAGATTCTTCATTAATTCAAATATTTTATGAATATTCGAAAAAAACAATTGAAAAATTAGACTCAAGAATATTGGAAAACTACCTAAATCTTCTTGTCATTTTGAGCCAAAAACAAAAACTACCAACAAGTGAATTTCACGAAAAACTAGGAGATTATCACATTTCACAACTTAAAATTGAAAAAAATCAAGGCTTTATTGCTTTTCACTACTACACAAAAGCTTTAGAAGAATACAAAAATGCGAATAATAAAGAAAAGATAGAACAGACTGCGGTATTATTAGAACAAGCTAAAAAATCAATTGATTTAAAAAAGGTACCTTTTGAATTTAAAGACAAAAAATTTAGTAAATCTTTAAGTAAAATTCAAGAGCAATTAATGTTAAAGGTAACCGATATTATTGAAAATAATGAGAGTAATGTTATTTATAGTTATTTGATAGTTGAGAAAATACTTCCAAAAGCAGAAATACTAAAAGAAGATAGACCACTTTCTCTTGATTTAGTCTCCACTTTTACACTCGATATAAATAAAAACATAAGCAAAAATAAATCAGGTTTTATAAATCCTTATTCTTTTTATATAAATAATTATTCTTTATATCACATTTGGCTTGTAGTTTCGAAAGGAATTTTAAGTGGTAAAATTTCATTTGAAAGTTTAATAGTTTATTTGAAAAATAATACTTGGTATGGTCAAGATTTTACATATATAGATACAAATAAAGAAATCCAAGGTTTTGATTGGATTGAATTATTGTCACCATCCTTACAAAGTTTAATTATGCAAACAGAAATTTATACTAAAACAAATAAACACAATCCTCAAGATTGCATCTTAGCAATAGACAGTTTAGTTTTGAAATTTGAGGGTCTTTTGCGTGAATTTTCAAGAATGATTGGAGCTCAAACAATAGAAATAAAAGAAAGCGGAACAGAGGAAAGAATTAATATTGACAAATTATTAGATAACGAAAAGCTAAAGGAATTAATTCCAAAAGACGATATTGCTTTTTTTAAATTTCTATTAACTTCCGAGGGAATTAATTTAAGAAATAATATAGCACACTGCTTTTTCAAAACAAAAAATTATACTTTGGCAAATATGCTCTTGCTAATAGTTGCTTTATTGAGACTTGGGAATTACATTCTCAAAAGTACAGAAAAAGAAATAACCCCATAGAGTTAGGGTTAGGCTGTTATACACAATCATAACCAGAAAATATCTATTCAAAAAAGGACAACAGTAGTCATACTTTTAAAATGCAATAAATATTTAAAACTAAAAAAAAACCTGCTCCACGAAGTCTCAATAAAAGTCAGTAATAGCAGTATTACAGCACGTTGCTCTTTGAATCCCGATAGCTATCGGGACTGACTTCGAAGGGAATAACACACCATTTTAAAAAAAAAAAGGACAACTCTCGTCGTCCTTTTAAAATCATATAAACTACTATTACATATTCCTTCTATACTGCCCACCCACTTCAAACAACGCACTCGTAATTTGACCTAGCGAACAATATTTGGTAGCTTCCATCAGTTTTTCAAAAATGTTTTTGTTTTGGATGGCGGCTTCTTGCAGGTTGTTCAATTGTTCTTTTACCTTTTCGGCGTGCAGTTGGTGTAAGGTTTCCAAGGTTTTAATCTGGAATTGTTTTTCTTCTTCCGTGGCACGAATCACTTCCGCCGGAATCACCGTTGGCGAACCTTTTGAACTTAAAAACGTATTTACACCAATGATTGGGAAATCGCCATTGTGTTTTAAGGTTTCATAATACAACGATTCTTCTTGAATTTTAGAACGTTGGTACATGGTTTCCATTGCACCCAACACACCACCACGTTCTGTGATTCGGTCAAATTCTTGTAAAACGGCATCTTCTACTAAATCAGTTAATTCTTCGATGATGAATGAACCTTGGATTGGGTTTTCGTTTTTCGCTAACCCTAATTCTTTATTGATAATCAACTGGATGGCCATTGCACGACGTACCGATTCTTCGGTTGGTGTGGTAATGGCTTCGTCATACGCATTCGTGTGTAACGAGTTACAATTGTCGTAAATGGCATACAAGGCTTGTAACGTCGTACGAATGTCGTTGAAATCAATTTCCTGAGCGTGCAACGAACGTCCCGACGTTTGAATATGGTATTTCAACATCTGAGCTCTTTCGTTGGCTCCGTATTTGTTTTTTAAGGCTTTTGCCCAAATTTTTCTTGCCACACGACCAATCACGGCATATTCCGGGTCGATTCCGTTGGAGAAAAAGAAGGATAAATTAGGTCCAAAATCGTTGATGTTCATGCCACGACTCAAATAATATTCCACGTAAGTGAAACCATTCGCCAGCGTAAACGCCAATTGCGTAATCGGGTTTGCTCCTGCTTCTGCAATGTGATACCCCGAAATAGAAACCGAATAGAAATTACGCACATTCTTTTGAATGAAATATTCCTGCACGTCGCCCATCAATCGAAGTGCAAATTCAGTGGAGAAAATACAGGTGTTTTGTGCCTGATCTTCTTTTAAAATATC
>JAFLBT010000129.1 GCA_017302935.1 Flavobacteriales bacterium
TTTGAAGTTAAATTGTGATACTGATCTTCAACAGAGGTTAAAATATCATTAAAGCTTTCTTTAACTGTATCTTTAAATTCATTTGATTTTCTCGCAATTTTTTTTCGGGTATTACTTCCTTTATCCGGTGCAAATAAAACACCTAAAATTGCTCCTACGGCCAATCCGCTTACTATTCCTAATACTACATTTCCTGATTTCATGATTATTGTTTTTATTGTTTTTATTTTAAACGTTTTTTCCTTTTATTAATCTAAATAGTATTGCAATAACAGCAATGACTAGTAGAAGATGTATAATAGATCCTGCACTGTAAACAAAGAATCCAAGAGCCCAGAGTATTACTAATACCACAGCGACAGTGTATAATAAATTTGACATAATGTGTTTGTTTTATAGGTTAAAAAATTAAAATGCTATATATATGCTTAAGTTGTTGTTTTTTTTACTAGGTAGAGTATAATTGATGACTTAGAAACCTGTTTGTTTTCCAAAGTTTTTTAAACCATTGTTATATCGAATACCTGAATAAATTACTTCAAAATCAATCCTACTCCGCTTCAATGGAAATAATCAAATTTGCTAAAGTCGTAATTATCATTTTTTTTTATTTAAATTAAAAAACTTCCATCTGTAAATACATTGTCATAAACCAATTCGACACTTAATTTTTAATCTAAAATACAGGTTGAATGAACAAAAGTTGGTTATTGGCTTTGGAACAAATACTGCTACCTAAAAAATAGTAAGCAACATTTTTGGTATCATTTTTTTTGGTGTAAAGTTTTTAAAATTGACAATTCGTTTTATACCAAAACTTGATTCGGTATATAAAATATCAATTGTTTTAAATTAGAAAATAAAACGGAAAACGTTATAGATGATTATTTTTCTCATAGTACAAAATTTAGTTGTTATTGATTTATTAATTATAACTACTTGATTTTTTCAGTACGTAATCTGTTTTTGATGTTGTACGCTAATTTAGTACTACAAAGGTGCAACACTAATGCCTTGATTCTGTTACATTAAAATTTTATTTTGTTACAGAATTACCATTTTTATCATTGTCAATAGTGATTTAAGTTTCTTGTAAACAAAAGATTTATAAGATATATAAATATTACATTAAGTGTGTAAATAGTTAATTATATTTGCTTTATTAGGTTTGATCTTTGATTTATTAGTGCAAGTTGCATTTTAATCAAAAAAAATTATAAAGCTTATTTAGGATATTTGTCTATGTTATTAAGATGGCATTAAAATAAAATACCTTTCTTGTAGTAATCTATTGTTGGTTGTTTTGATGAATTTGGTTAAAAAATCAGTATTTTATTTTACTAACTATTACAAAGTGATTACTTTATCCGGCTCATCCGAAAAATGTTTTTTGAGTATAGTATTTATTTTTTATGAAATTTTAAAATTTTGAGCGAATCAAAGCATTCAAATTAGTTTTTAATTCGTTTTTCTTTTCGTATCATTTTCCACTTTTTCAACCTTATTCTGGCTTCACTTCTCAAGTATTCATCGAGAGGTTCACCAATCAGAAATCCATAGGGTTTCAATTCCGGAATTGAATCAAAAACAACTTTTAAACTGGCGATGACAGGCAAGGCAACAATCATTCCGGCGATACCCCAAAGCATCGAAAACAAGATGATGGAAAGAATAGCAACAAAGGCGTTGATACTTACCTTTGAACCCGTGATTTTTGGAGTTATAAAATTCCCTTCAATGAATTGAATAAATGCAAAAATAACTATAACACCTACCGGATACCACAAAGAATCCTTGGTAGCCAATGCAACAACAGCAGGAAGTAGTGATCCAATAATTATTCCGATATAGGGAATTAATAAAAGCAGAGCTGCCAAAAACCCGAAGAAGATAGCGTTGTCTATTCCCAATATTAATAAACCTATTGAGTTGAGAACGCCTACAATTCCCATCACCATAAATAATCCTACCAAATAATTTTGCTGAACATTGTAAAGTTTATTCAAAATGGTTTTTGCTTTTAACGTATTACCGTCTTTTGAAAAGGCTCTGTAAATAAAACTTGTAAAAAATTTGCGATAGATTAAAAAGAAAAAAATATAAAGCGGAATCAGAATAATATCACTAAAAAAACTGCCTGATGAAGTAAGGAAATCAATTATACCAACAAAATTGTCCTTTATGGTAGCTCCGATGTTTACCTTTTTTAGGGATAACTCATTTTTTTCAATTCCTAAAAAGGATTCCAATTTTGTGGCTATGGTATTGTAAACATTGCTCAATTTTTCGGCATAAAAATCGCCTTTTTCAAGAATGTCTGACAGTTGAAATCCGATAAATAAGAGTAAAGCAAAAATTATAAGTGAAAGTATTACTATAGCTACAATTGCTGAAACTATGCAGTTAATTCGCAATTTTCTCTCCAAAAACTGTACAAATGGAAATCCCGAAACACTCAAAATAATTGCAATAATTATTGGAACTACAACAGGTTTAAGTACATATAAAACGTAAACCAAACTTATCATAAAAATCAGGTTTAACGTAGTAGTATTTTCTTTTTTGGGAGTTGGTACCATTCAACAATTATTGATTCGATAAGAAAAAGAGAAATTGAAAGAATTCCTCTTTTTCGTAAATTTTTAAAGCTTATCAATCAAATCTTTCACTTCTTCTTTGGTTTTTCCAACGCGTTGTTGAATTCTTCCATAAAGTTCGTCCTCTTTTCCTTCAACATAAAGTAAATCATCATCGGTTAAGTCGGCATATTGTTGTTTTAATTTTCCTTTTAACTCATTCCATTTTCCTTTTAACTCAGTTTTGTCCATGATCGTTTGTTTTAAATTAAGGGTATATATTTTAAAACAATAAAGTTAGCAAGTGTTCAATCAAATCGAGTTACACATTTTTTTGAGTTTGTTATATAATTTTGAGGAAACTAGTTTTCATCTTTGTAAATTTGCCAAACCACTAACCATTTTCGTTTTGACAACAACACAACTAATTGAACAAATTCATCAAAAAAAATCGTTTTTATGCATTGGTTTGGATGTTGATTTGACTAAAATCCCAAAACATCTTTTAGCTAATGAAGATCCAATTTTTGAATTCAATAAAGCCATAATCGATGCCACACATGATTTGTGTGTTTCCTATAAACCGAATACGGCTTTTTATGAAGCGTATGGGTTAAAAGGGTGGCAATCACTTCAAAAAACGATTCATTATATTAACGAAAATTACCCTGAAATTTTTACAATAGCCGATGCGAAGCGAGGCGATATCGGCAACACTTCAACCATGTATGCCAAAGCTTTTTTTGAAGATTTGAATTTTGATTCGGTTACGGTTGCTCCTTATATGGGAAAAGATTCAGTGGAACCGTTTTTGGCTTTTGAAAATAAACATACGATTTTATTGGCTCTAACTTCCAACGAAGGAGCGTTCGATTTTCAAACGAAACTTTCTGATGGAATAGAAATCTATAAACACGTTTTAGAAACTTCCAAAACGTGGAAAAACAGTCATAATTTGATATATGTAGTGGGAGCTACCAAAGCCGAATATTTTACTGAAATCCGAAAAATTGTGCCTGATAGTTTCCTTTTAGTTCCCGGCGTAGGAGCACAAGGCGGAAGTTTGCAAGAAGTTTGCAAATTTGGAATGAACGCTAATGTAGGTTTGTTAATCAATTCTTCCCGCGGCATTATTTATGCTTCCAATGGAATTGATTTTGCTGAAAAAGCAAGAGAAGAAGCGTTAAAGTTGCAAATTGAAATGGAAGAAATTTTGATGAAATAATGTTTAATTTTGTAGACCAAATAGGAGTCGAACATACTTTCAAAACCACTCCCAAACGAATCATCTCCCTCGTTCCCTCGCAAACGGAATTGTTATACGATTTAGGATTGGAAGAGGAAATTGTAGGCATCACCAAATTTTGTGTTCACCCAAAACATTTGAAAGCTACCAAACAAATTGTGGGAGGAACCAAGCAAGTGAAATTCGATAAAATTAAAGCCCTTCAACCCGACATCATCATTGCCAATAAAGAAGAAAATACCAAAGAAATCGTTGAAGAATTGAGTAAAATCTGTCCGGTTTGGGTAACTAATATTGTTACCATTGATGACAATTTGCAAATGATTGCTGATTTTGGAAAGCTTTTCAACAAACGCACAGAAGCTCAAAAATGGAAAGATAAAATATCGTTTGCTTATCACGATTTTCAACAATTCATAAAGGATAAACCTTTTCAAAAAGTGGCTTATTTTATTTGGGCCAATCCGTATATGGTTGCCGGAAAAAATACATTTATCAATGAAATACTCACATTAAATCGATTTCAAAATATATACGAGGAAAAAGGACGTTATCCTGAAATTGAATTGGAAAAAATACGTCAAGAAGGTGACCCGGAAATCGTGTTTTTATCTTCAGAACCCTTTCCGTTTAAAGATGAACATGCCTTTGAAATAGGACGAAACACACATCACGCTAAAACCATTTTTGTGGATGGCGAAATGTTTTCCTGGTACGGTAGTCGGTTATTGAAAGCGTTTGATTATTTCAAACAACTTCATCAAAAACTATAGTTCAACTTCTTCTAAAACGAGTTCCTCTTTTTGTATAGTAGAAGCTTTTTTTGTTTTATCTGTTGGATTTTGTTTTTTCTTTTTTACGAAGGTTGAGAACTCTTCTTTCAAAAAAACCAAGTCTTTATTTTCTTTAAATACGCCTTTCATTTGGGGTAAAATTTGTTGCGGCAAATATATATTATTTAAAGATTAAATTTTCATTAAGATTTGTTAAGATTGCTTTTGTGGATAAAAATACTATTTTTGTTCAAAATCTGAATCTTTGATTGCACATACGATTTACCGTAACGAAAACAGTGCTGAGTGGGTTACCTTTGTTCATGGTGCCGGCGGAAGTTCCTCTATTTGGTTCAAGCAAATCAGAGCATTTCAAAAGCATTTCAATGTTTTGTTGCTTGATTTACGGGGGCATGGCGAGTCCAAACCTTCCTTAAAAAATGGTTTCAATCAAAAATATACCTTCAAATCCATTGCTCAAGATGTGTATGAGGTTATCGAATTTTTGAAAATCGAAGCGTCGCATTTTGTGGGTATTTCACTTGGAACCATTGTCATTAGGCAATTGGCTGAAATGCATCCCACCAGAGTAAAATCGATGATTATGGGTGGAGCGATTCTAAAAATGAATTTCCGTTCGCAAATTCTCATGCGTTTGGGAAACATTTTCAAATATGTTTTGCCGTATTTAGTATTGTATCGCTTTTTTGCTTTTGTGATTATGCCAAAGAAAAATCACAAGCAATCGCGTTTACTTTTTATCAACGAAGCCAAAAAATTATACCAAAAAGAATTTATCAAATGGTTTAAACTGACAGCAGAGATTAATCCGGTTCTTCGATGGTTTCGTCAAGTTGAAATTAATATTCCTACCCTTTATGTGATGGGCGAAGAAGATTATATGTTTTTACCTTCTGTTAAACAAGTGGTTGAAAAACACTACAAAACAGCAGAATTATTTGTGATAGAAAACTGTGGTCATGTTGTAAATGTAGAGCAACCCATACAGTTCAATTCGGCTGTCATTTCTTTCGTTCAGTCTAAAGCATAAAAAAAAGTCAGCGGTCTCAATCACTGACTTCCTTTTTTTACTAACTAACTCTAACCAAACAAACTTTTATGGTACAAATATCAGAAGAATTTTAATGAAGTTGTGTTAAGTATTTGTTATATATATGTTATTGATTATTAAAAAATTAGCAATACGTAAAAACCCATTACCAATAAACCATCACCCATCACCCATCACCCATTACCCATCACCCTTAACCTTATTTCCTATCCTGCATCGCAAAAACCTTCTTCAACAAATCAGAACTTCTGGCACTCAAATTCGTACGAATTTCTTTTTCTTCTACGGCAATCATTTTAAATACACCTTCCATCGCTTCTTTGGTGGTGTAATCCGTTAAGTCGGGATTTACTTTTTTAACTAATGGAATGGAATTATATTTGGTAATGATTTCTTTCCAAATTTTATCTGCTCCTACTTTGGCAAACGAATTTTTAATCACCGGATTAAATTTTGCATACAAAGCCGTAGAAGTTGAATTCTGCAAATACGAAGTCGCCGCTGTTTGATTGCCCATCAAAATATTCTTAGCATCATTAAACGTCATTTGTTTCACCGCATCCACAAAAATCGGAGTGGCTTCTTTCACCGCATCTTCTGCTGCACGGTTTAGCACTTTCAAACCTTCATCTGCCAAACTCGATAAACCCATCGCTCGCAGTCTCGAATCTACCATTTTCAACTCATCCGGAAGTACTATTTTCACGGCTTCGTTCTTAAAAAATCCGTCCGTTTTGGTCAGTTTTGAAACTTGCTTGTCAATTCCGTTGTTTAACGCTTCTTTCAGTCCGTTTGCAATGTCAGCATTGCCAAGCACACCACTCGTTTGAGGCAATTGAGCCGCAATTTGTTGCATCTCTGCACAACTAAAAAAAGTAAAGGCACATAAAAGTAAAATTGTTTTTTTCATAGTAGATAAAATTTATAGTCCAAAAATAAGCAATTACCATGCCTTTTTTAGAGTTGGAGTTGATAAGTTTCAGGTTCTATTTTCAAAATTTTTCATTATTTAAATTTCTCCAATTTTTAAAATCTGTGTTCAAAATAACCGACATCAGAAAACCGACAACAGAAAACAAAAAAAGCACTATTATTTTTTATTAATTCCGTAAATTGCACCCTCAAAAACATCATTTTTTTATCAATGGAACAAGCAACTCCTTATATTCCTAAAAATAAAGTAAGAATTGTAACTGCTGCATCTCTTTTTGACGGACACGATGCTGCCATTAACATCATGCGACGCATCATTCAAGCCACAGGCGTAGAAGTGATTCACCTTGGTCACGACAGAAGTGTGGAAGAAGTCGTAAACACGGCTATTCAAGAAGATGCCAATGCCATTGCCATGACATCCTACCAAGGTGGTCACAATGAATATTTCAAATACATGCATGATTTGCTCAAAGAAAAAGGAGCCGGTCACATCAAAATATTTGGTGGTGGTGGAGGAGTAATCCTTCCCGAAGAAATTAAAGAATTACATGAATACGGCATCACTCGAATTTATTCTCCCGATGACGGTCGTGCCATGGGTTTACAAGGAATGATAAATGATTTGGTCCAACAAGCCGATTTCCCGATTGGCGACAATTTGAATGGTGAAGCGAATCACTTGGAAGAAAAAAATCCAAGAGCCATTGCCAGAGTGATTTCTGCTGCGGAGAATTTTCCTGATATTGCAAAAGAAACGCTTGATGCCATTCATAAAAAAAATGAAACGTCAAAAATTCCTGTTCTTGGAATCACCGGAACCGGTGGAGCAGGAAAATCTTCTTTAGTGGACGAATTAGTTCGTCGTTTTTTAATCGATTTCCCTGAAAAAACAATCGGTTTAATTTCGGTTGACCCTTCCAAAAGAAAAACGGGCGGAGCGTTGTTAGGCGACAGAATCCGAATGAATGCCATCAATAACCCTCGCGTTTACATGCGTTCGTTGGCCACTCGTCAATCCAATTTAGCCTTATCAAAATACGTTGCTGAAGCGATTCAAGTCCTAAAAGCAGCAAAATACGACATCATTATTCTGGAAACCTCCGGAATTGGTCAAAGTGATACTGAAATCATCGAACATTCCGATGTTTCATTATACGTAATGACACCTGAATTTGGTGCCGCAACGCAATTGGAAAAAATCGATATGCTTGATTTCGCCGATTTAGTCGCCATCAATAAATTCGATAAAAGAGGTTCACTCGATGCTCTTCGCGATGTGAAAAAACAATACCAACGCAACCATAATTTGTGGGATGCAGATTTAGATTCGCTACCCGTTTTCGGAACCATTGCCTCGCAGTTCAATGATCCGGGAATGAATACACTGTACAAAAAAGTGATGGACAAAATTGTCGAAAAAACCGAAGCCGATTTACATTCGACTTTTGAAATCACACGTGAAATGAGTGAGAAAATCTTCGTCATTCCACCACACAGAACACGTTATCTTTCTGAAATTGCAGAGAATAACCGCAAATATGACGAAACGGTTTTATCACAAGTAGAAGTCGCTCAAAAATTATACGGCATTTATAAAACCATTGAATCGGTTGGTCATATCAACAAATTAGGGTTAACCAAATTCGGAATCAACGAAGAACAACTTCAAAACGCTGAATCAACCACCAATAAAGAGTTTTTGAGTTTATTAGCCAAAGAATTCGACCGAGTAAAAATGAACCTCGATCCATTCAACTGGGAAATCATTTTAACGTGGGACGAAAAAGTGAATAAATACAAAAACCCGATTTATTCGTTCAAAGTTCGTGACAAAGAAATCAAAATTCAAACGCACACTGAATCCCTTTCGCATTCGCAAATACCAAAAGTAGCCTTACCCAAATACCAAGCGTGGGGCGATATTTTAAAATGGAATTTACAAGAAAATGTTCCCGGAGAATTCCCCTTTGCTTCCGGATTGTATCCTTTTAAACGAGAAGG
>JAFLBT010000013.1 GCA_017302935.1 Flavobacteriales bacterium
TTGTAAGACATTTGTTGGCTCAACCCGACTTGAATTTGGAATTTTCGGTTTCTTGTACAACAAGAGAACCACGAGGTGAAGAAGTACACGGAAAAGATTATTATTTTATATCGCTCAAAGAATTTAAAAACCACATCAAAGCCGAAGAATTTGTAGAATGGGAAGAAGTTTATCGCGATAATTTTTACGGCACCTTAAAAAGTGAAGTCGAACGCATCTGGGCCAAAGGAAAAAATGTCATTTTCGACATTGATGTAGCAGGTGGATTGCGTATAAAAAAGAAATTCCCGCAAGAAACCTTAGCTGTTTTTGTGAAACCGCCGAGTATTGATGAATTAAAAATTCGTTTGAAAAAGCGTTCTACAGAATCGGATGATAAAATCAACATGCGAATTGCAAAAGCATCGGTTGAATTAGCCACTGCACCCCAATTTGATAAAGTGATTAAAAATTATGATTTGGATGTGGCGAAAACAGAGGCGTATGAATTGGTGAAACAATTTATAAATCAAAATGATTAAAAATGAAAATCGGATTATATTTCGGCACTTTCAATCCTATTCACGTGGGGCATTTAATCATTGCCAATCATATGGCGGAGTATTCTGATTTAGATCAAATTTGGATGGTGGTTACGCCACACAATCCGCATAAACAAAAAAGTACATTATTGGATGATTATCATCGACTAGAAATGGTTCATTTGGCAACAAAAGATTATCCAAAAATCAATCCTTCTGATATCGAATTCAAATTACCTCAGCCCAATTATACCATCAATACATTGGCTCATCTTCAGGAAAAATATCCGAACTATGAATTTGCTCTGATTATGGGCGAAGACAATCTGAATTCACTTCATAAATGGAAAAACTACGAAGTCATTTTGCAAAACCATGACATTTTTGTGTATCCGAGATTAAATTCCGGTGTGATTGACGAACAATTTATTAATCACCCAAAAATTCATCGTGTGGGTGCCCCTGTGATTGAATTATCTTCTACCTTCATTCGCGAAAGCATCAAACACGGAAAAAATGTGAGAGCTGTTTTGCCCGAAAACGTGTGGACTTTTTTAGATCATAATTTGTTTTATAGAAAGTGATTCCATTCTCTTAACACTCCTTTACCATTTGTTCCTTTAATCGTTTTGTAACTTTGTATGCGTTTAAGAAATATCCCTTTTAAACTCTTAAACTTTTAAACAACCTTACAATGACAAACTTCGAATTATACAACCCAACCAATTATATTTTTGGGAAAGGTCAAATGGCAAAATTATCCGAATTAATTCCAACCAACAGTAAAATTTTATTGGCGTATGGCGGCGGAAGTATCTTTAAAAATGGTGTTTACGACCAAGTGAAATCCGCACTTTCATCAGTAGAAATGGTAGAGTTTGGAGGAATCGAACCCAATCCTCGCTATGAAACCTTGATGAAAGCGGTAGAAATCATTCGCAGTGAAAAAATCACTTTTATTTTAGCCGTTGGTGGCGGAAGTGTAATTGATGGAGTGAAATTCATTTCAGGAGCCGTTAATTTTGAAGGTGATTCGGTTGAAATTTTGAAAAAACGCGTTTTGTTCAAAGATGTTTCAAAAGTCATTCCGTTTGGAACGGTTTTAACGTTACCGGCAACCGGAAGCGAAATGAACTCGGGTGCGGTAGTTACCATCGAAGCTACGCAAGAAAAATTAACCTTGGGCGGAAGTGCGTTGTTTCCTAAATTCTCCATTTGCGACCCAACTGTGGTGGCTTCTTTACCCAAAAGACAATTAGAAAATGGCGTAGTCGATGCTTTCACACACGTCATGGAACAATACTTAACGTATCCACACGATGCTCTTTTGCAAGACAGAATTGCCGAAAGTATTTTGCAAACGCTGATTGAAATTGGACCGGATGTGGTTCAACATCCATCGGATTATAAATTGGCTTCCAATTTTATGTGGTGTGCGACGATGGCACTAAACGGATTGATTCAAAAAGGTGTGCCAAGCGATTGGGCAACGCACATGATTGGGCACGAACTAACCGCTTTATATGAAATTGATCATGCCCGAACACTAGCTATTATTGGTCCTAATTTGTACCGTGTTTTATTTGAAACCAAAAAAGAAAAATTAGCTCAATATGGCGAACGCGTTTGGAAAGTAGAAGGAAATTCTATTGAAGAAAAAGCAACCCAAGCGATTGAAAAAACAGTTGAATTTCTTCATAAAATGGGAATGGAAACCAAACTATCTAACTATACCTCTGATTATGAAAAAGCTTCCGATTTTATCGTAAATCGTTTTGAAGAAAGAGGTTGGAAAGCAATGGGTGAAAAACAAAATATCACATTAGAAAAAGTGAGACAAATTGTGGAAATGAGTTATTAAAAAGAGTGGCTGAGATGCTGAGCTGAGAAAAAAATGCAATCATCATCGTATTCATTAGAAACTCAGGTTCCCAGTAACTCAGCATCTCAACTACTTAGAAAGTAAATCAAAAAGGCGTTCCCGAATCAACTTCCGGAACGCCTTTTATTCAAAACACCAAAACAAAATTTAACTAACTCTAACTTGACTTGTACAAGTGATTTTAGTCATTAACGTCAGTTTTTTTGTTTTATTGTTTTGATTAACAATATTTTATGATTTACCAGATTTTTACTCTTTTCTCTTCCACAAGATACATTCCGTCGCCTGGTTTAATGTTGAACGCTTCATAAAAAGCATCAACATTTTGAAGCGGAACATACGCTCGGTATTGACCGGGTGAATGAGGATCCGTTTTTACTTGATTTTTAATCGCTTCATCTCTTGCTTTACTTCTCCAAATGGTGGCCCATGAGATAAAGAAACGTTGTTCTGGGGTGAATCCGTCAATTAATCCAGGATTTCCTGTTTGTTTTAAATGAATTCTCAACCCGTCTAAAGCGGCACTCACTCCACCTAAATCACCAATGTTTTCTCCTAATGTAAATTTTCCATCCACAAAAATTCCCGGTAAAGGTTCCAATTGCGAATATTGATCGGCCAATGCTCCCCCTAATTCTGTAAACTGTTTTAAATCTTCTTCACTCCACCAATTCACTAAGTTTCCATCCGCATTATAACGTGAACCACTATCGTCAAAACCATGTGAAATTTCGTGACCGATTACAGCTCCAATTCCACCATAATTTACGGCTTCATCTGCTTTATAGTCATAAAAAGGCGGTTGAAGAATAGCAGCCGGAAAAACAATTTCATTAAACGAAGGGTTATAATACGCATTTACCGTTTGAGGAGACATTCCCCATTCTGTTTTATCAACCGGTTTATTCAATTTTGCAAAATTCTCTGCATTTCTCCATTTGGTAATATTTTTCATATTATCAAAATAGGTACCGCCCTGTGCAGGTGCAACAATAACCACTTTAGAATAATCCTTCCATTTGTCGGGATATCCAATTTTTACATTGATTTTATTGAGTTTTGTGATTGCATTTTTCTTGGTTGAACTTGCCATCCAAGGCAAAGTATTGATTCTGTTTTCATACGCTAAGAAAACATTTTGAATCATCTTTCTGGCTTTTTCCTTTGCTTCAGCAGGAAACATTTTTTCAACATAAATTTTTCCTAATGCTTCACCTAACGCTCCATTTGCTGTTTGCAAAGCACGTTCTTCAAAAGGACGTTGTTTGATGGCTCCTGTCAAGGTTTTTCCGTAGAATTCCCAATTGGCATTACCGATTTCGGTTGATAACATTCCAGCGGAACGGTTTAACAAAGTCCAACGCATATAAGCTTTCCAATGGTCAACTTTATTTTCTTTAAAAATGGTTTCCACTTCAGTCATGTAGCGAGGTTGTGAAACAATTAAAGTATCTACAACCGGAAGTCCTACTTTAGTTAAATAGGTTGTCCAATTTACAGATGGCGTCAATTTTTGCAATTCAGCAATTGTCATTGGATTATACGTTTTTCTTCTGTCTCTTCTTTCTACACGATCCAATCTTGGTTTGGCCATAGCCGTTTCTAATTCCAATACTTTTTGAGCATTTGCTTGAGCAACAGCTGGTTTTTCACCTAAATAAGCAAACATTCTTGCCACATGAGCCACATATTTTTCTCTTTTTTCTTTACTGTCTTTGTCTTCAGAAACATAATAATCTCTGTCGGGTAATCCTAAACTTCCAAGTCCAACATTGATAACATTTCTATTGCTGTTTTTAGCATCTGTTCCCACACCAACACCAAAAAAACCTATTCCGCCTTGGGTTTCCATTTCGATTAATAAATTGTTCAAATCAGCTACTGATTTTACAGCATTTATTTTATCCAAAAAAGGTTTTAAAGGTTTTACACCTTGCTTATTTCTGGTGATGGTATCCATCACCGAACGATACAGGTTTAACGCTTTCCCTTGGTCTGAATTAGCAGTATAGGCAGGATTTTTTAAAGCTTCCTTTAAAATTTCCATCATGTCTTTGTCTGTTTTTTCTCGTAATTCATCAAAACTTCCCCATCTAGTTCTATCGGCTGGAATTTCGGTGTTGTTTAACCACGTTCCGTTTACATATCTAAAAAAATTATCACTTGGCTTAACTGTTTTATCCATGTGATTCAAATTGATTCCGATGGTTTCTTTTGCTTTTTCTTGTGCTGTAATGGTTAAAAATCCTCCTGAGAGAAGAATTATAAGGGAAAAAATATTCTTTTTCATGTTTATTTTTTTATTATTCTTTGTGTAAACTGTTGATTTTCTGTTTTAATTTTTACAAAATAAATGCCTTGTGCATATTTTTCAAGGTTCAATTTTAATTGTCTATCTTGAATGTAAAATTGATTTTGAGTATGAATTAACTTGCCGGAAATATCATAAATCTCGATTTCCTCTGGTTCGTTTTGATCTAGATAAACGGTAATTTCACCAGAAGTTGGATTAGGAAATACAACCACTTTTTGAATTGCATTATCCACAGTACTCAACGTTCCTTCAATTACAAAATCATCAATAATTACACCTTCTTGATTTACCGATTCATCGGAATGAAACACAAAACGAAACATGATGTTTGAAGCAGAAGAAAATTGATCAAGTGCATAACTATACTCCGAAAGTGTAGCATTTGTTCCTGTCCATTGAGCTCCCGGACAATTGAAACAATTGTTCCCATTTTGATTATTTTGACTACTGTTGTACCAATTGGAATCATTTGCAGAACCGAGAACCGTCCAGTTTTCTCCTAGATCGGTTGAATATTGAACGTACAAAATATCCCAATTTGTTTCTAAATCATAAGCCATTTTAAATTTCATCACCGGATTGATAATTTCTGTCAAATTATAACATTGCGAATACAAAAAGGCTTGTGTGTTATCGGTATAATTTCCATTTAAGTTAGTACCATATACATTTGTACCCGAAGTTGTGGAATTTAAAAGGGTTCCCGATGGCACTCCTCTTTGCCATAGCATACTGCTTCCCTCTTGTGAAGTTAACAAATAAGAATCTTCCGTTTCAAAGGTATTTACTTCACCAACGGTTCCTGAATCGTTATTTAGAAATGTAATTGAAACAGAATTATTATTAGAAAAAGTATCATTCGCAAAAATTACATTTGCATTAATGGTTGTATTTCCTCTAATCCAATTTTCATTGGTAACAACAACTTGAATTGTTTCATTAGGTTGTAATGTTCCATTCCAAATATAGTTGAAATCTTGTCCGTTTACTGTATAATCAATTTGAAAAGAGGATATTGATTCGGTTCCTAAATTTCTAACTAAAAAAGTTAAATCACTTCCTCCACAATTAATAACTTCTAAAGAGGGAGTGGCAACGCCTAACAGTGCTATTTCATTTGGTACAACCGCTTCGGGAATTGTTGATTGCCATACACCTCTTCCATACGTTGATGCAATAATTTTTCCGTCAAGCGGATGAATTTCTAAATCGGTAACTGAAACGTTAGGCAAATTTGTGTCAAAAGGAATCCAACTCGATAAATTATTGTCGCGATAGTAAACCCCTAAACTTGTACCAATGTAAACCGGATCATCGGGATGATTAGGTTGATGAACGATTACATTTCTACCAATATTCGGTAGACCTTGATGAAATGCAGAAAATCCTTGACCTCCATCAACAGATTTGAAAACGCCTCCTGTTAGACCTGAAGTTGTTACATATAAAATAGAGTTGTTGTTATTGTTTACAGCCATACCCGTTATAGCAGAACTAAATGAATATAATAAACTAAAGGAAACACCTCTGTCGATACTTTTATATAAATCATTTCCGTCGCCAACATACATTATATCATCATTTGTTGGATCAATCATCATTTTTTCTATATTCCCAGAGGTAAAAGTGTTTGTTGAAAGTAACGTCCAAGCATTATTTACTAATTTATACACACCGGTAAAACCTGAAAATAATTCTCCGGTTGAATTGATTACAAGCGGAGTAACCCAGTTTCCTTCTTGCCCCTCAGGTGCATCAACAGAGCCGGACAAATTTGAACCGGCATTGTTAGAATAATATAATCCTCCGCCATTTTGAATAAAACCATAGTATTTATTGCTGTTGGTAGGATCAATAGCTGTTTCCATTCCGTCGGCACCATAGAAGTTTTTCCACAAATTAGAACTCAACGCATAACCTCCATTGTCTTGTAAACCTCCTGCGATTTTAGAAGACGTTTGTTTGGAAACAGATATTTTATAAAATTGTCCTATTTGTGCTGTTGCTGTTAAATCGGTAAATGATTCTCCATTATTGGAGGAAACGTAAATACCACCATCGCTTCCACAGTATAAAACACCATTATAAAAACGTAAAAAATGGATGTCTGCATGTGTATAAGTAGCTTGAAACGGATTGGACCAATTATTAATTTTAACAAAAGAATTTCCTCCGTTTGTAGATTTCCAAACGTTCAAAACACCGGTATACACTTCTTCCGGATTTGTATCTGAAACTGCTAAAGCGAGTGTAAACCATGCTTGATTTGCTTCAAATATATCTGTGTTGTTGTCTGTTTTTGTGAAATTTACTCCTGAATTTACTGATTTATAAAGTCCTTGGTGGCTCCAATTTGTTCGAGCACTTAACACATATACATATTCTGGATTGGCGGGCGTTACATCAATAATTAACCTACCGGAATTAGAAGGCATTCCGGAAGTAATTTGCGTAAAAGAATCTCCTCCATTAGTAGAACGATGAAAACGATTCGTAGTAACCGCATACACTATATCTGAATTACCTGGTTTTAATTTGACATCTTTTACATTTCCATTTAGGGTTTTTGTCCATGATACTCCGGCATTAGAAGTTTTGTATAATCCAGCACTCGTAGCCACCCACAAAATATTAGGATTTGTTGGATGCATAAACATATCAGCAGCAACTGTTGAAGTATTGGTGAATGTTAATCCGGTAGTATTCCATGTTATTCCACCATCTGTTGATTTCATAACACCTACAGAATAGGTATCATTAGCGTCTTTGTCACCTGTGGCAATATAAATTACATCAGAATTAGTATGGTCAATAACAATCCCTGAAACCCCAATTTGAGGTAAATAATCTGAAAGTGGTGCCCAATTCATTCCGGCATTTGTAGATTTCCATATTCCACCTGCGGGTGTACCTATGTATATTGTATTGGAATTATTTGGATCTACAACTATGACATTTACGCGTCCTTGTCCAGAAGACCAAGAACCGGTGTTCACATGATTAAAAGGCCCTAGCGGTTCCCAATTACTCTCAACATCTTGAGCTGAACGCATCATTTGGCTTTGCTTTTTTTGATTCCAAGCTTGCCACATTTGTTCGGGTGTTAACAAAAAGCCGTTTTCGTTCACTTTATTTTGCCAATGGGTTTCCCAACGCATAAAAGGTTTGTAGCCACTGCCTTTCTTTTTATAATCTCTTTCTGCCCAATAGCTTTCAAAAGCCATTTTAATATCATTAAGCGAAGCTTCTCCATTTTGATTTTTAGCAACATTATCCATCCAAGGAGCAGAAGGATTAAACTGTGCAAAAACCACAATGAACTGAAAATAAAAGAATAAGAACGCAATTTTTTTCATTAGAAATAATTTTATCCAAAAATAAATAAACCATTTTAATTGTACGTAAGAATTTAACAGTTAATTAGAAACATTCTAACTTTTATCCTTTTTACCTTTGTAAAAAATAAAGTATGAAGATTTCAAAAAGCGTAAAATATTATGCAATTGGTGTTATTATTTTTTCGGTTGCCTTTTTATACATCGCTTATCAATTGCTAAAACCTCAAAAAACACTCCCTATTTATAATCCATCAGATGTAAACCCGGAGTTGGTTGACAGTACAGTTCAACACGTAAGTAAATACCATACGATTGCCGATTTTAAATTCACTAACCAAAATGGTGAAACGGTAACCCAAAAAAATTATGAAGGAAAAATTTATGTAGCCGATTTTTTCTTTACCACTTGTCCAACCATTTGTCCGATTATGCAAGATAATATGGTTTTGTTGCAACAAGATTTTAAAGACAATCCTAAAGTAATGTTTTTATCGCATACAGTAATGCCACACATTGATAGTGTTCCGGTTTTGAAAAAGTATGCCCTAGAAAAAGGGGTTATCGATTCCAAATGGAATTTAGTTACTGGTGACAAAAAAGATATTTTTTATATCGCACGAAAATCATATCTAGCTGTAAAAACAGAAACCGAAGGCGAATTATATGATATGGTTCACACCGAAAATTTTATTTTGGTTGATGAACAAAAAAGAGTGAGAGGTTTTTATGACGGCACTAACAAAGAAGAAATTAAACGTCTTTCTGAAGACATTCGTTTTTTGTTGGAGGAAAAAAAATAATGCATCCTGATTTTTATCCATTTAATTTGAGTAAAAAAACTTAACTTTGTATTTATATTTATTCTAAATAAGTTTTGCAAACTACAATTGACCAATTAAAAAAAGGAGAGAAGGCAATTATTGTCGATTTCAATATTGAAACCATTCCATTAAAATTAGTGGAATTAGGTTGCATGGAAGGTCATTTGGTAGAACTCAAACAAATTGCTCCTATGGGCGACCCCTTATTTTTAGATTTAAACGGAACGCAACTGGCTATTCGAAAAGAAATGGCTAAAGATATTGTTGTAGAAATTATTCAAAATTAAATCAGAATGCCAAATTCTACTATCAAAGTTGCACTTATTGGTAATCCAAATACCGGAAAAACATCACTTTTTAATCAGCTTACCGGACTAAACCAACAAGTTGGAAACTATCCCGGAATTACTGTGGATAGAAAAATCGGGCAATGTAGTTTATCCCACAACAAAAAAGCAACCATACTTGATTTACCCGGAACCTATAGTTTAAATGCGAATTCATTGGATGAAAATCTTGTCGTAGAATTGTTGTTAAATAAAAATGACAAAGATTTTCCGGATGTTATTGTTGTGGTAACCGAAGTAGAAAATCTTAAAAGAAATTTATTGCTTTTTACACAAATAAAGGACCTTGAAATTCCAACAATTTTAGCCATTAACATGATTGATCAAATGGAATTAAAAGGAATTTCATTAGATATTCCAAAGTTAGAAGAAGGTTTAAAAACAAAAATTGCCTTAATCAGCTCCAGAAAAAGTATTGGTATTGAAAATTTAAAGCAACTTATTCTTTCTTATGAAGAAATTTCTACCGAACCCTGTTTAAATGCCTCAGAAATTGACCGGGATTATTTTGGTAACTTAAGAAGAATTTATCCTAATCAACAGTTATATAAACTTTGGTTGGTCATTTCTCAAAATGTGAACTTTGGTGATTTAACCAAAAACACCATTCAACATCAATCATTTGCTAAAACAGATAGTGAATTAAAAAAATTACAACATCAGGAAACAGTCAAACGTTATCAATTTATTAATGCTTTATTGAAAGAAACCAAAAAAGTTGACAACACCAAAGCAAAAGATATTCAAAGCCAATTAGATCGAATTTTAACGCATAAAATCGGTGGTTATGCGATCTTTTTTGGTGTTTTATTCTTGATTTTTCAATCCGTTTTTGATTGGTCAAGCATTCCGATGGATTTTATTGATGAATCTTTTGCTTCTCTCAGTTCATGGGTTAGCGAAAACCTGCCTGCAGGAAAGTTAAACGATTTAATTTCACAAGGAATTGTACCGGGAATTGGTGGCGTAGTTATTTTTATTCCTCAAATTGCCTTTTTATTCCTTTTCATTTCTCTTTTAGAAGAAAGTGGCTACATGAGTCGAGTTGTGTTTTTAATGGATAAAAGCATGCGACGTTTTGGCCTAAACGGAAAAAGTGTAGTACCTTTAATTTCGGGAACAGCTTGTGCCATTCCTGCTATTATGGCGACGCGTAATATTGAAAATTGGCGTGAGCGATTAATCACCATTTTGGTTACGCCTTTTACAACTTGTTCGGCCAGAATTCCGGTTTATACAATTTTGATTGCTTTGGTCATTCCGGAAAAAAAGCTGTTTGGCATTTTAAATCTGCAAGGACTAACCTTAATGTTGCTCTATTTAATCGGTTTTTTTGCGGCCATTCTCTCGGCTATGATTCTAAATAAAATACTGAAATTTTCTACCAAAAGTTATTTTGTTATTGAAATGCCGAACTACAAAATACCCTTTTATAAAAATGTAGGTTTAAATGTAATTGAAAAAACAAAAGCGTTTGTGTTTGGAGCGGGAAAAATCATCATATCCCTTTCCATTATTTTGTGGTTTTTAGCTTCTTACGGCCCGAATGATAATTTTGATAACGCAGAAAAAATCATTTCTTCTCAACCGGAAACAAAGACGTTATCTGAAGATGAAATGCAAAATAAGATAGCTTCTTTTAAATTAGAAAACTCGTATATCGGCATAATCGGAAAATCTATTGAACCCGTAATTCAACCGTTGGGTTATGATTGGAAAATCGGAATTGGAATTGTAGCTTCTTTTGCCGCAAGAGAAGTTTTTGTGGGAACATTGGCTACCATTTACAGTGTTGGCAGTCATCAAGACGAAGAAAGCACCATCAAACAACGCATGAAAGATGAGATTCATCCGGTAACAGGAAAACCAATTTATACCTTTGCTTCCGGCATTTCACTTTTACTCTTCTATGCATTTGCGATGCAATGTATGAGTACCTTAGCTATCGTAAAAAAAGAAACCAATTCATGGAAATGGCCAATGATTCAACTTTTTTTCATGAGTGGATTGGCTTATTTACTCTCACTTACTGTTTTTCAATTTTTGAAATAATTTCATTTTCAGTACATTAAAAATTAATTCAAAAAAACGTTATTTATAATTTGTCTAAATAAATTTTAGATTATATTTTTGCAGTGTAGAATTAATCTAAATAACAATAATGAATCGTATATACACTTCAATCCTGCTACTCGTGACAGGTTTTTCTTTTGCTCAAAATGAAAATTTTCAAGACGATCTAGCTTTAAATGATACCGTAAGAAAACTTCAAGGCGTAACCGTATCGGCTGATATGTTGGTTGGAAGCAAATTCAAAGCAAAAAACAGAGCTGGCTCTACTTATTTTATTTCTCCTGAAGAATTAAAAAGATTTAATTACACTGATATTAATCGAATTTTGAGATCTGTTCCCGGTATAAATGTGGTAGAAGAAGAAGGTTTCGGACTTCGCCCAAGCATTGGTCTTCGCGGTACGAGTCCGTCAAGAGCTTCCAAAATCACTTTAATGGAAGACGGAATTCTTATTGCTCCCGCACCCTATTCTGCCCCGGCAGCTTATTATTTTCCAACTGTAAGTAGAATTCAAAGTTTTGAAATTTTAAAAGGCGGAAGTCAAATTCAATACGGTCCTTACACAACAGGAGGAGCAATTAATATGGTTTCAAACCAAATTCCATCTCAATTTTCAGGAAAAGTTGTGGCTTCAATGGGAAGTTTTGACACCAAAAACACGTATATGAATGTTGGTGATAATTTCAAAAACTTTGGTTATTTAGTTGAATACAATAATCGTAATTCCGACGGTTTTAAAACCATCGACTTTAGCAACAAAACAACTGGCTATAACGGAAATGATTATGTTGCAAAATTTAGAGTAAACACCAGTCCGGAAGCAAAAATGTTTCAATCGTTGACTGTGAAAGCTCAATTATCAAATGAATATTCAGATGAAACCTATTTAGGATTAACACAAACCGATTTTGATAACAATCCCTACCGTCGTTATTTATCTTCGGAAGTTGATAAAATCGATACGAAACACGACCAATTGATGTTAACGCATTTGTTTATTCCGGTTGATTATTTAACCATTACAACAAAAGCCTATCGCAACAATTTTAAAAGAAATTGGTACAAATTACACGATGTAAATATAGGTGGCTCAAATGTTTCTTTGGCTTCAATTTTAGATAATCCAGAAGCAAATCAAGCAGGCTACGACATTTTGACCGGAGCTGTAAACACAGCAGACAATGCTTTACGAATGAGAAACAACAACCGTACTTATTTGGCAGAAGGAATTCAAACTGTTTTTAATTTTAAATTAAATAGTGAAGTTGTTTCACATGATATCGATTTTGGTGTACGTTATCATTTAGACAGCGAAGACCGTTTTCAATGGGATGATCGATATAAAATTCAAAACAATTCACTTTTTAGAACTGCATCTGGAACTCCGGGAACTCAAGAAAACCGTGTAGAAAGTGCCGAAGCTGTTTCTGTTCATGCTCTTTATAACATTACCTATAAAAAGTTTACTTTTTCTCCCGGAATGCGATATGAAAACATTATTCGTAGAAGTTTAAACTATGGTACTGCCGATTTAGATAGAACCGGAACAAACTTAAACCACAGACAAAGTAGAATTGAAAAATATATTCCTGGTTTTGGAGCATTATATAAATTTAATGAAAACTATACCGCTTTTACGAGTGTTCACAAAGGATTTTCGCCTCCAGGACCAAATGATGCCGATAGAGGTGAAAGCAGCATTAACTACGAAGCTGGTTTTCGTTTAAACAAAAAAGCGTTGAGCGGAGAAATTATTGCTTTTTACAATGATTTTGATCGATTAGAAGGAGCAGACACCAACGCTTCCGGAGGAACAGGAACCGGAGATTTGTTTAATGCCGGACAAGCAAAAGTGCAGGGTTTGGAATTATTAGTTACGTATGATGTGTTGAACAACGAAAACACAAAATTCAAAGTACCGGTAACGTTCAGTTATACTTATACAGACACGGAACTAAAAAACGAGTTTAATAGTGGTACAGAAGCTTGGGGAGCCATTCAACCGGGTGATGAAATTCCATACATCGCAAAAAACCAATTTTCGATTATTGCCGGTTTAGAACATAAAAAATTCAACGTTTCCATTAGTGGAAAATACAATGATCAATTTAGAACATTAGCGGGTCAAGGAACTATTCCGGATAATGAATTGGTAAAAAGTAATTTTATTATTGATGCGTCTGCCAAATATCATTTAACCGAAAAAGTTAGTTTGATGAGTAATATCGTGAATATTTTAGATAAAGAATACGCTGTTTCAAGAGTTCCGGCAGGATTACGTCCGGGAATGCCTTTTGGAATCCATTTCGGAATTACAGCACAGTTTTAAAAAGTGTTTTTATTTGTTTGTTAAAGGTTCTCTGTTTTTGATGGAGAACCTTTTATCTTTGTAGTATGATTGATTTTCAGGAAATAATCGCGTTTGTCATTTTAGGAATAGCCCTTGCTGTTCTCTATTTTCATTTTTTTGGTAAAAAGAAATCGAAAAAAAATTGCGGTGGCGATGATTGTGGTTGTCATTAACTTCCTAAAGCCACATCCAAACTCATCATCACAACAAAACCACCAATAAATCCGAGTGTTGCAATATCCGTATGTTTATCTTGTTGCGTTTCCGGAATAACTTCTTCCACCACCACAAAAATCATTGCTCCGGCAGCAAAGGCTAACGCATAAGGCAAAATTGGGGTGAAAAACGTAACCGCAACTGCTCCCAAAACGCCGGCAATGGGTTCAACTAAAGCAGAAGATTGTCCGTATAAAAAACTCTTTTTTCTACTCATTCCCATTCGTCGCAACGGCATGGAAACAGCAATTCCTTCCGGAAAATTCTGAATCCCAATTCCAATAGCTAAAATCGTTGCTCCAGCAATCGACGCTTCAGGAATTCCGGCGGCAACTCCACCAAACAAAACACCAACCGCCAAACCTTCCGGAATGTTGTGTAATGTTATGGCTAAAACCAAAAGTGTTGTTTTTTGCCAAGGCGATTTTACGCCTTCCGTTTCTTTAAAATTAATATGTAAATGTGGCAAAACCTTATCTAAACCAAATAGAAAAAAAGCTCCTAACATAAAACCGATTGCAGCGGGCATTACTTTTGCAAAACCTTCTCCTTCGGACATGGCGATAGCAGGTGCTAGCAAACTCCAATAACTGGCAGCAACCATCACACCACCAGTAAAACCAAGCATTCCGTCTAATGCGGCACGGTTCATCGTCTTAAAAAAGAAAACGACAGAAGCACCTAACGCTGTTAAAAACCAAGTAAATAACGTGGCATACAAGGCTGCTAAAATAGGATCTATACTCGATAAATAAGCTACAATTTCATCAAACATATTATATCAATTTAACAAAAAGATTACTGGCAATTTTATTTGAAATCAAAATTTGTTTATTGTTGATTAAAATACTCAACGAATGATCAAAGGATTCTTTATTTACTACTTCAATTTCTGAACCCAATGCAATTTGATATTTGTCAAGGTATTTTAAAAAACTAGGCGAGCTATCTTTTACCCCCAAACAAATAACTTTTTTTGATGGCAAAATTTCAGAAAGTAACTGTTTATCAACCTTAACCAATTGTCCGTATCGATCTGGAATCGGGTCACCATGTGGGTCTTCCTTTGGAAATCCTAAATATTCATCCAATCGATTGATTAATTTTTCGGATTTAATGTGCTCCAATTCTTCTGCTAAATCATGTACTTCATCCCACGTAAAATCTAATTTTTCAACTAAAAAAACTTCCCATAAACGATGCTTTCTTACAATCATTTTAGCGGCGTGCAATCCTTTCTGAGTGAGTGTTACACCTTGGTATTTCTGATAATCAACCAATTCTTTTTCGGCTAATTTCTTCACCATATCCGTAACCGAAGAAGCTTTGCTTTCAATCATTCCGGCAATTGCATTCGTGTTAATTCCTTTGGGTGAAACCAACGATAAATGATAAATAACTTTTAAATAATTTTCTTCTGAATACGTCATAATGTTAAAATCGGTAAACAAAAATAAAAAATAATTTTATATAAGTAAAAATATTTTTAGATTTGTCTAAATTTATTTTTTGGTATGAAAAAAATTCTGCTTTTAGTTGTTTTATCATTTACATTACTTTCACAAGGTCAAGAAAGAGGAACGGTTGTGGGTCATATTTTATCGGAAGGCCAAGCGGTTCCATTTGCGAGCGTTCTTTTGAAAAATGCTACAACAGGAACTTCGTCTGATGAAAACGGAAATTATTCCATTGAAGTTCCGTCGGGAAAACAAACCATCATCGTACAAGCAATCGGCTTTAAAAACCAAGAAAAAAATATAAATGTTACGTCAGGAGGAAAAATTCATTTGGATTTTAATTTAGAAGAAAGTGTTTTCGGACTCAACCAAGTCGTTGTTTCGGCCACTCGCGGATTGCAAAAAAGAACCGAAGCTCCGGTGATTGTAACCGTAACCAATTCGGAAGTTTTACAAAAAGCACAAGCCATCAGTTTATCAGAAGGATTGAGTTTTCAACCCGGATTGCGAATGGAAACCAATTGCCAAAATTGCGGTTTTTCCCAAGTTAGAATGAATGGATTAGACGGTGCTTATTCTCAAATTTTAATGGATAGCCGACCGATTTTTTCCGCTTTAAATGGTGTGTATGGTTTAGATCAAATTCCAACCAATATGATAGAACGAATTGAAGTGGTTCGTGGTGGTGGTTCATCTTTATATGGGTCGAATGCGATTGCGGGCACCATCAACATCATCACCAAAGATCCGATTGAAAATTCGTTTGAAGTGAATTCGCATTTGGGTTTGATTGATGGAAATGTACCAGACAAAGCCTTAACATTGAACGGGACAATATTATCAGATGATTTAAATTTAGGCATTCAACTTTTTGCGATGCTTCGTGATCGTGATGCTTTTGATGCAAATAATGATAATTTTACTGAAATTACCGCCATGCAAAACCGAACATTCGGATTCAAATCATTTTATCGTCCGTTTGAACGAAGTAAAATTACTGCCGAATTTCATACGGTAAATGAGTTTAGAAGAGGTGGCGAAAATCGGTTTGATTTGCAACCGTTTGAAGCTCTTACCACAGAACAAATTACTTCCAAAATGGTGGGTGGCGGACTCACATTTGAGAATTATTCGGAAGACGAAAAAAATAAATATGCCGTTTACATCAATACTCAACAATCTAAAAACGACAATTTTTATGGTGGCCGTGTGGATGATGAATTTGGAACTATTGATTATGAAGAGAGTATTCGAGGTTACGGAAATACAGAAGTGCTCACATGGATTGGTGGAACTCAATACAACCGAAAACAAGAATCATTTTTAGGAGGTTCAGGAACATTAACCACCGGAGCCGAATACAAAAAAGAAAAAATGATGGATGCCAAACCCGGTTACAATGCTTTTGTCAATCAAACGTTAGATATTCTCGGAATTTATGCTCAACAAGAATGGAAAGTAAATGAAAAACTAAAAGTTCTAGGCGGATTACGAGCCGATTTTCATAATGCAGCTGATGAAAATGTGATTTTTAATCCGAGATTGAATATTCTTTATAATTTTAAAGAAAATTTGCAATGGCGAAACTCCTATGCTAAAGGGTTTAGAGCACCGCAGGTTTTTTCGGAAGACATTCATGCCCGAATTGCCGCCGGAGAAGTAGCTTTGGTTGAATTAGCAGATGGATTGCAATCGGAAACATCCCATTCGTTTTTAACTTCGTTAGATTGGAGTAAAGTTTCACCCAATTCGGAAGCCGGATTAACATTTGAAGCATTTTATACTAGATTAAACGACCCATTTGTGTTGGAACAAATTGAAGAAACCATCTGGGAAAAACGCAATGGAAAAGGAGCCGATGTTTACGGAATAAACTTAGAAGCCAAATATGCTCCTGGGCAAAAATGGCAATTTCAAGCCGGAGCAACCATTCAAAAAGCATTGTATGACGAAGCGGTTCAATGGAGTGAAAATTTGACGAATACCAATCGAAATTTCTTTCGTTCACCAAATGTGTATGGAAATTTGATGGCAACATTTTCGCCTAAAAAAGCTTTTCAAAACAATCTTTCATTGGTTTATACCGGAAAAATGTATGCTCAACACTTTGCCGGATTTATTCCCGAAGACCGTTTAGTAACCACATCTGATTTTTTTGAAGTCAATCTAAAATCATCCTATACCTTTGTAGTAAAAGAAAAATTACACCTTCAATTAAGTGGCGGAATTCAGAATTTATTCAATAAATATCAAAACGATTTTGACTTAGGTGTAAACCGAGATGCCAATTATATTTACGGTCCATCTCGACCAAGAACCATCTTTATTGGATTAAAAATCGGAACGGATTTGTTGTAAAAACTTATTTAATCATAACAAATCTTTATGATTGAAATCATCAAATGAAAATGAAAACTTAGTAACTTTGCAAAATCAAACATCAACAATCATAAATCTTAAATTAGTATGTATCCAGAAGAAATGGTAAAACCCATGAGAGCCGAGTTATCGGAAGTAGGTTTTCAAGAATTATATAGTGCAGAAGCGGTTGAAAATGCAATTTCACAAAAAGGAACAACGTTGGTAGTTGTAAATTCCGTTTGCGGATGTGCTGCCAGAAATGCAAGACCGGGAGCAAAAATGAGCTTAGACGGTGCAAAAAAACCAGATCAATTGGTAACCGTTTTTGCCGGTGTTGATAAAGATGCTGTTGATGCAGCGAGACAACACATGTTTCCTTTTCCTCCATCGTCGCCAAGTATGGCTTTGTTTAAAGATGGCGAATTGGTTCACATGTTAGAACGCCACCATATTGAAGGTCGCCCTGCAGAAATGATAGCAGAGAATTTAAAAGATGCGTATAACGAGTTTTGTTAAATAAGAGTCGTTTTAAATATGACCCTCTCAAAATCAGAATTTGAGAGGGTTTTTTATTTCCAATTTCTAAATAAATACTACTTTTGCATCGAATTCTTCCATTTAGAATTCAATTTATTGTAAAACCCAAAAACGTTTATAGCATGCAACTGTATAACACGATGAGGGCAGAAGAAAGAGCCGAGCTTATAGATCAAGCCGGCAAACAACGACTAACGTTGTCTTTTTATGCCTATGCCAAAATTGAAGATCCAAAAAAATTTAGAGATGATTTGTTCTTAGCCTGGAATCCGTTGGATGTCTTGGGTAGAATTTATGTGGCTCACGAAGGGATTAATGCCCAACTTTCATTGCCGGCAGATTACTTTTATCAATTCAAAGACACGTTAGATGTTTATGATTTCATGCGAGGCATCAGATTGAATGTGGCTCGTGAGCAAGACGATCATTCTTTTTTAAAATTGACCATAAAAGTACGTCATAAAATTGTAGCCGATGGCTTAGATGATTCCTCTTTTGATGTAACCAATAAAGGAATTCACTTAAAAGCGAAGGAATTCAACCAACTTTTAGAAGATCCAAACACCATTGTGGTTGATTTTAGAAATCACTACGAAAGTGAAATTGGTCATTTTAAAGGAGCCATTACACCTGATGTGGACACATTCAGAGAATCACTTCCCATTATTGAAGAACAATTAAAAGACCTCAAAGAAGAAAAAAATCTGTTGATGTATTGCACAGGCGGAATTCGATGCGAAAAAGCCAGTGCCTATTTCAAACACAAAGGCTTCAAAAACGTCTATCAATTAGAAGGCGGAATCATTGAATATGCTCGTCAAATTGAGCAAGAAGGTTTGGAAAGCAAATTCATCGGTAAAAACTTTGTGTTCGATCATCGTTTGGGCGAACGCATCACAAACGATATTATTTCGCAATGTCACCAATGCGGAAAACCATGTGACAATCATACCAATTGTGTGAACGATGGTTGTCATTTGTTATTCATTCAATGTGATGAATGCAAAGAAAAAATGGATAATTGTTGTTCCTCTGAATGTCAGGCAATCATTCATTTACCATTAGCCGAGCAAGTCAAATTGAGAAAAGGCGTTCAAAAAGGAAACATGATTTTCAAAAAAGGAAAATCGCCTGCTTTAAAATTCAAACATTCCGGCGAATTGAGCGATATGTCCTTGGCCGTTGCAAATGAAATAGAAAAACCAAAACCCATTCGCGAACGCATCAAACGTAAAAAAATACTAGTGGGCAAAGCTGAACATTATTATACCAAAGCCAGTGTTGGTTTGTTTTTAATTGAAAACCAAGAGGTAAAATCAGGGGATAAAATTTTAATTTCCGGTCCAACTACCGGCAATCAAGAGCTGGTTTTAGAAAAAATGTTTGTCAATGGCCAAGAGGGAACGGTTGCCAAACCGGGAGACAAATTAACGTTTGCAGTTCCGTTTCGTATTCGATTATCGGATAAATTGTTTAAAGTTATTAGCTAGTCATGACTCCATCAGGGAAAATAGAACTCATGGCTCCGGCCGGAAATTTTGAATCGTTGCAAGCCGCATTAGATAACGGTGCCGATTCGGTATATTTTGGTGTTGAACAACTGAATATGCGAGCTCGGGCAACTATCAATTTTACTTTGGAAGATTTACCCGAAATTGCTAAACGTTGTAAAGCCCAAAAGGTTAGAACTTATTTAACGCTGAATACCATTATTTACGACCACGATTTATCTGTTGTAAAAACGTTGGTTAGCAAAGCCAAAGATGCCGGAATTACAGCTGTGATTGCTTCAGATCAAGCCGTGATTGCCTCGGCTAGAGCTATTGGGATGGAAGTGCATATTTCTACCCAACTGAATGTGACAAATGTAGAAACTGTCAAATTTTACAGCTTGTTTGCAGATACCATTGTGCTGTCGCGTGAATTGAGTTTGCGTCAAGTGAAAAAAATAACAGAACAAATTGAAAAAGAACAAATCAAAGGCCCGAGTGGTAATTTAGTAGAAATCGAAATCTTTGGACATGGGGCTTTATGCATGGCCGTTTCCGGAAAATGTTATTTGAGTTTGCATTCACACAATTCATCTGCCAATAGGGGAGCTTGCAAACAAAATTGCCGAAAAAAATATACCGTAATTGATCAAGAATCCGGATTTGAAATTGAAATTGATAACGAATATATGATGTCTCCCAAAGATTTATGTACGTTGGATTTTCTAGACCAAGTAATCGATTCGGGAATTAAAGTTTTGAAATTAGAAGGTAGAGGGCGTGCTCCGGAATATGTGGCAATGGTTACCAAAACCTATCGTGATGCGATTGATTCCTATTACAACGGAACTTTTACCAAAGAAAAAATCAATCAATGGATGGAAGATTTGAGTACCGTTTATAATCGAGGTTTTTGGTCAGGTTATTATTTGGGACAAAAATTAGGTGAATGGAGTGCCAATCCGGGTTCAAATGCAACACAGAAAAAAGTATATGTGGGTATAGGCGTTCACTTTTTTCCGAAAACGAATATCGCCGAATTTAAAATTGAAGCTTACGACATCAAAATTGGTGATAAAATCATGATAACCGGACCAACTACAGGGGTTCAGGAACTCGTAATCAATGAAATGCTAGTAAACGATAACCGTTTTGAAAAAGCAACCAAAGGGGATAGTTGCACCCTGAAATTACCTTTTAGAGTGAGAAATTCGGATAAATTATATAAAATTGTGGAGCAATAATGGTAGTCATAACTTTGCAACGCGACAAATGCATTGGATGTAATTATTGTGTAGAAATGGCTCCGGCACAATTTCAAATGTCAAAAAAAGACGGAAAGTCAGTTTTGTTGAAATCCGTAAACACCAAGGGTTTTCATACTTTAAAGTCGCCCAATCATACGATTGTAGAAGCTTGTGAAGCAGCTCAAAAAGCTTGTCCGGTGCATATTATTTCGGTAAAAGAAACGTGATTTTTTTTAGGATTTGAAAATCATACTTTGGTGAAACATCAACCAAAAAAATACTATCTTTACACTCTTAACGTTTAATGTCAGTAGTCTCGTTTTGTATAACGAGATGACCAATATATATAAAATTATGGCTTGTACAAACTGTTCTACCGGGAGTAAAGATGGAGGAGCTCCCAAAGGATGTCAAAATAAAGGGACTTGCGGCACCGATAGCTGCAACAAATTAACGGTTTTCGATTGGCTTTCCAATATGAGTTTGCCAAGCGGTCAAGAACCATTTGACTGTGTGGAAGTGCGTTTTAAAAACGGAAGAAAAGAATTTTACCGCAATACCGAAAAATTGTCACTTTCAATTGGTGATATTGTGGCAACTGAAGCTTCACCTGGACATGATATCGGAATTGTTACCTTAACCGGAGAATTGGTTAAGGTTCAAATGAAGAAAAAAGGCGTAAATCCTACTAGTCCTGAAATTACCAAAATCTACCGAAAAGCTTCTCAAAAAGACATTGATATTTGGTCAGACGCCCGAGCTAAAGAAGAACCTATGAAAGTTACTGCTCGTGAAATTGCGATTCGTTTGCAATTGCAAATGAAAATTTCTGATATTGAATTTCAGGGAGATGGCTCAAAGGCTACTTTTTATTATACCGCTGAAGACCGCGTAGATTTTCGTCAATTGATTAAAGAATACGCTCAATCTTTCAGAACCCGAATTGAGATGAAACAAGTAGGTTTCCGTCAGGAAGCGGCTCGTTTAGGCGGAATCGGTTCGTGTGGAAGAGAATTGTGTTGCTCCACTTGGTTGACCGATTTTAGAAGTGTAAATACCTCTGCTGCTCGTTACCAACAGCTTTCATTGAATCCGCAAAAACTTGCCGGACAATGTGGTAAACTAAAATGTTGTTTGAACTATGAGTTAGATACCTACATGGATGCTTTAAAAGATTTTCCTGATTTTGAAACCAAATTAGAGACAGAAAAAGGAGTGGCGTATTGCCAAAAACAAGATATTTTTAAAGGATTAATGTGGTATGCTTACGCTGATAATATGGCCAACTGGCATGTATTACACATCAATCAAGTGAAAGAAATTATTGCAGAAAACAAACAAAAAAGAAGAGTTGCTTCTTTGGAAGACTTTGCTTTAGAGGTTGCTCAAGAGCCGAAACAGGACTTCAATAATGCTATGGGTCAGGAAAGCTTAACCCGATTTGATCAACCGAAAAAGAAAAAAAATAACAATAAAAAAAGAAGACCTAATAAAATTGTAAAAAATGACCAAAAAAAGTAGTCTGTTTTTTGTTTTATTATTGATTTTATTTACGTCATGCGACAAAAAAAGACTTTTTGACGAGTACCAAAAAGTAGGTGACGCTTGGCACAAAGACAGTATTGCTTCTTTTGTTTATGAAGCCAATGATACAGTTTCACCCAAACATTTGTTTATCAACATTCGCAACAACAAAAATTATCCTTTTCGCAATTTGTTTTTGATTGTTGAAATGGAGCAACCGAATAAAAAAATCATTATTGACACTTTGGAATATGAAATGGCCAATCCGGATGGTTCTCTATTGGGAAAAGGAATTACAGATACGAAAGAAAACAAATTATTTTACAAAGAGAATTTTGTATTTCCTAAAGCAGGAAAATATTATATCAACATTCAACAAGCTGTTAGAAAATCGGGTAAAATTGAAGGAGTTGAACTTTTAGAAGGCATTACCGATGTAGGTTTACGAATTGAAAAAAAGGAGTAAGATGACACAGAAAAAAAATAACGTAACGAAAGATATTCACTACTATCAAAAAAAGTTTTGGAAACTATTTTTCTATGGTTTAGGTGGTATTTTTCTGTTTTTTGTATTTGCAAATTTTGGTTTGTTTGGCTCGATGCCAAGTTTTGACGAATTAGAAAATCCTGATTCTAATCTTGCGACAGAAATTATTTCTTCAGACGGTGTTATTTTAGGAAAATTTTACAGAGAAAACCGTTCTCCTGTTAAATATGAAGATTTGCCAAAACATTTAGTGGATGCATTAGTAGCAACTGAAGACGAACGTTTTTATGAACATTCCGGAATTGATGCCCGAAGAACTTTTGGTGCCGCTCTTAAATTAGGTGCAGATGGTGGAGCAAGTACCATTTCTCAACAATTGGCCAAACTTTTATTTCATGGTGAAGGTTCTCGATTCATTCTGTTTAGAATGGTTCAAAAAGTGAAAGAATGGATTATTGCCACTAAATTAGAACGTCAATACACTAAAAATGAAATCATTGCACTTTATCTGAATCGTGCTGATTTTGTGAATACCGCAGTTGGAATTCGCTCAGCGGCGAAAGTGTATTTCGGAAAAGAACCACGAGATTTAACCATTGAAGAAAGTGCTTTATTGGTTGGAATGTTGAAAAATCCTTCCCTTTATAATCCTGTTAGAGAAAAAAGGAAACAGTTGGTTTTTGACAGACGTAATACAGTTTTGGCTCAAATGGTTCGAAATAATTTTTTAGAACCGGAAGCGAAGAAAATTTTAGAAAAAAAACCAATTGTTCTAGATTTTAATCCGGAAAGCCATACGGACGGAATTGCGACCTATTTCAGAGAATACCTAAGAGATTACATGAAAAAATGGGTAAAAGAAAATAAAAAACCCGATGGTACTGAATACAACATTTACAATGATGGTTTAAAAATTTATACTACCATTGATTCCCGAATGCAAAAATATGCAGAGGAAGCTGTTGATGAACATTTAAAAAATCTTCAATCAGAATTTTTTAAAGCTCAGAAAAACAATAAAAACGCTCCTTTTTCAAAAATTAATGAAGAAGAAACCGACAAGTTGATGAAAAGAGCAATGAAAAATTCTGAGCGTTGGCGAATGATGAAAGCTCAAGATAAAAGTGAGGAAGACATTATCAAATCGTTTGACGTCAAAACAGACATGCGTATTTTTACATGGAAAGGTGAACGAGATACCATTATGACACCTATGGATTCCATTCGGTATTACAAGCATTTTTTGCGTAGTGGAATGATTTCAATGGAACCTCAAACCGGACATGTAAAAGCGTGGGTGGGCGGAATCAACTACAAACATTTTCAATATGACCATGCCGGACAAGGAGCCAGACAAGTAGGTTCTACTTTTAAACCGTTTGTATATGCTACCGCCATTGAACAACTGAATATGTCTCCATGTGATTCAATCATCGATTCACCCTTTACAATTCCAAGAGGAAGACATAATGTTACTGAATCTTGGACACCACGAAATTCTGATGGGAAATACCGCGGTATGATTAATTTAAAAAGAGCGTTGGCTAATTCTGTTAATACGGTTTCTGCCAAATTAATTGACCGAACCGGACCAAAAGCCGTGGTCGATTTAACACATCGATTAGGAGTTACTTCCTCTATTCCTGAACAACCGGCAATTTGTTTAGGTGCAGTTGAAATTACCGTTCAAGAAATGGTAGCTGCTTTTAGCACATTTGCCAACAAAGGTATTTACATCAAACCTCAATTGATAACCCGAATTGAAGACAAAAACGGAAATATCATATTTGAAGCCATTCCGGAAAGTCATGATGTATTGAGTCAAGACATTGCTTATGCAGTTGTAAAATTAATGGAAGGTGTTACTGAAGATGGTACCGGAACCCGTTTAAGATGGGGTGGTGCCGGATTTACAAAATATGGTTACCAGTTTACCAACCCTATAGCCGGAAAAACCGGAACCACTCAAAACAATTCGGATGGTTGGTTTATGGGGTTTGTACCAAATCTTTGTACAGGAGTTTGGGTTGGCTGCGAAGACCGTGCCGCCCGATTCAGAAGTACCGCTATGGGACAAGGAGCAACAATGGCTTTACCTATTTGGGGACTCTACATGGACAAATGTTACAAAGACGACAAGCTCAACGTATCGAAAGAACCTTTTGAACGTCCGGAAAATATCACCGTTAAAGTAGATTGCTGGAAAGCCATAAAAGACACACTTGACTTTGATCAAGATGTGGAAGAGTTTAATTTTTAAGTTAATTTATAAATGTAAATAATAAAAGAATGGACTTTGCAAAAAGCCCATTTTTTTATACCTTTAAAATTCGAAAACAAATAAACAATATGATTACACGAAAAGTAAATTCTGTGCAAGAAGCTCTTGTTGGAATTACCGATAATATGACCATTATGCTTGGAGGTTTTGGCCTTTGTGGCATTCCGGAAAACAGCATTGCTGAGCTGGTTAAGATGAATATAGCCAACCTAACCTGTATTTCGAACAATGCCGGAGTAGATGATTTTGGATTGGGCTTGTTGCTTCAAAAAAAGCAAATCAAAAAAATGATTTCTTCCTACGTGGGTGAAAATGCTGAATTTGAACGTCAAATGTTGTCAGGAGAATTAGAAGTTGAATTAACTCCACAAGGAACATTAGCCGAAAAATGCAGAGCAGCTCAACACGGAATTCCAGCCTTTTTTACACCTGCCGGATACGGAACCGAAGTAGCTGTAGGAAAAGAAACCCGCGAATTCAATGGCAAAATGTATGTGATGGAAGAAGCATACAAAGCCGATTTTGCGATTGTAAAAGCATGGAAAGGCGACGAAGCTGGAAACTTAATCTTTAAAGGAACCGCCCGTAATTTTAATTCGTGTATGGCGGGAGCTGCCAAAATTACAATTGCTGAAGTAGAAGAATTAGTGCCTGCCGGAACATTAGACCCCAATCAAATTCACATTCCGGGAATCATGATCAATCGTATTTTTCAAGGTGAGAAATATGAAAAAAGAATTGAACAAAGAACGGTTAGACAGAAATAATGTGCCAATGAAACAATTTGTCAATTAGACAATTAATTGACATCTATCCAAATTGACACATTGACTAATTGACACATTAAACAATTGACACATTAAAAAAATGGCCTTAGATAAAAATCAAATTGCAAAACGCATTGCAAAAGAAGTAAAAGACGGTTACTACGTAAACTTAGGAATCGGTATTCCTACATTGGTTGCTAACTTTGTCCGTACCGATATTTCAGTTGAATTTCAAAGTGAAAATGGCGTGCTTGGCATGGGTCCATTTCCATTTGAAGGAGAAGAAGATGCAGACATTATCAACGCAGGAAAACAAACTATTACTACGTTACCCGGAGCTTCCTTTTTTGACTCCGCTTTTAGTTTTGGAATGATACGTAGCAAAAAAGTTGACTTAACGATTTTAGGTGCGATGGAAGTTTCTGAAAACGGCGATATTGCCAATTGGAAAATCCCCGGAAAAATGGTAAAAGGAATGGGTGGAGCAATGGATTTAGTTGCTTCGGCAGAAAACATCATTGTTGCCATGATGCACGTGAACAAAGCCGGCGAATCAAAAGTGCTAAAAAATTGTACTTTACCATTAACTGGTGTAGGTTGCGTTAAAAAAATTGTCACCGAATTAGCCGTGATGGATGTTACCCCAAATGGATTCAAACTTCTTGAAAGAGCTCCCGGTGTTTCTGTAGAAGAAATCATCAAAGCCACAGAAGGAACATTAATTGTGGATGGAGAAATTCCGGAAATGGTTTTGGATTAACTACTAAGAAATAATAAATGAAAAAAATCCTATTCCTATTTATCTTGAATTTTTACAATGGATTTTCACAAGAATATATACTAGAAGATGAAGTTTTAAAAGGGAAACCTAAATCGATTGAACTAACTGTTTCAAGTGAAAATTCGAATGAAATTCCAATAGAATCGAAAACGTTTGATGAAAAAGGAAGGATAATTTTATTCAAGAAATTTTACAACAATCGTATTCATACTCAAGAGAGAACAAAATATACCAAAAATCAAATCATTACAGAATTATGTGATGGATGTTATGATTTAGACAAAGAATTTGCGGAATTTTCAATTAAAGAAAATCTAAAGAATCCATATTCAGGATATTTAACTGCCGACCCCAGAAGAACATTTAAAACAATCAAAACAACTGACAAAAAAGGAAATGTAATTTTATCTAACACTTACAATCCGGAAGGTTATTTAATTTGGGAAAAAAGATATACTTACGATAAAAACACTAACCTTTTATTTACTGAAACTTTTGATGACGAAGGTAAAAAAGAAAAAGAATATTTTAAAAACACTTATGATTCAAAAGGCTTATTAATCGAATCAATTAACGTAACAGATCATCATGATACTAAAACAGCATATGAGTACGATAAACAGAATCGAAAAATAATTGAAAAAGTTTGGCAAAATAAAAAACTAAACGTATATAAATTTGAATATCTAACCATAAAAGACACATCTAAGGTTTTGAAATATTACAAAAATCTTGATGATAACTCTTTTAAATTAGGCACTTCTGAAGTTACTTATGTTGAAAATAACACTAAAATTAAAAAAGTAACTGGTATTTATAATGGTAATATAAACTACACCCGTTATTTTGTTTATGATGCTCAAAACAAACTCATTTCTAAAACCTATTATAACGAGAAAAACGAACTTCGAACAGAAACAAAAATTAGTTATGATCAAATGGGAAATTGGATTGAAATGAATGTTTCAAATTTAATGAATGTTAGTTATAACGGAGGAGAATTAAAGCCTGAATGGAGAAGAAATAAATATATTAGAAAAATTCAATATAATTAAATTCTTGATAATCGAAATTAATGATTATTTATTCAAATACCCCAACAAAACCTCATTGGCATTTCCAAAAGTAGGAGGTTGATCGGTGACACTTACTGCTCGTTTTTTGTTTAATTTATAGGTCAAATCAAATTCTGTTGTAAATAGAATAACCGATAAAAACGGATTATTGATAAAAGGAAGCAAACGTTCAAAAGCACTATCAATAGTATGAATTTCAAACAATTCTTCTTTTTGAAAGCGGAATTTCAATTCCAATTTTAATTCATTTTCATCTAAAACGGGACGAATAAAAATATTTTTTAGTTCAGTGTTGCCGATGGTTTTGGCAAAAGTAAGTTTGGCAAAAGTTCCATCAAAAAGACTTGCTTTAAATTGTTCATAAAACTCAGAAAATGTTGCAGTAAATAACATATTTTATTTTTTATCCTTTCGGAATAGCATCAATTAATTTTTTGGTATAATCACTTTTCGGATTGGCATATAATTGATCTGCATCGGCGATTTCTTCCATTTTTCCTTTGTTCATGACTAAAACTTGGTCGCTCATGTATTTTACAACTGCCAAATCATGGGAAATAAAAATATACGTAAATCCGAAATTTTCTTTTAGTTCATTCAGTAAATTCAACACTTGAGCTTGAACAGATATATCCAATGCCGAAACCGACTCGTCACAAACAATCAATTTAGGTTGTAAAGCAATGGTTCTTGCAATCCCAATGCGTTGCCGTTGACCACCTGAAAATTCGTGCGGATAACGGTTAAAAAAAGCCTCGCCCAACCCTACTCTTTCCAAAATCTCGATGGTTTTTGCTTTTCGTTCAGAATCGTTTTTATACAAACCATGCACCTTCATGGGTTCCATAATCGCTTTTCCAACCGGAATTCTTGGGTTTAAAGACGAATATGGATCTTGAAAAATAAGCTGAATTTCTTTTCTAAGTTTTCTAATTTCGTCTTTGCTGAGTTTTGTAATGTCGTTTCCTTTATAAAAAATTTGTCCGGCAGTTGCTTTATCCAATTGCAAAATGGCGTTTCCTAAGGTTGATTTTCCACAGCCGGATTCGCCCACCAAACCAACTGTTTCGCCTTCATAAATTTTAAAACTCACATCATCAACCGCTTTAAAAGATAACTTTTTTCCAAATAAACCAACAGTAGAAAGATATTCTTTTTCTACATTTTTTACTTCCAAAATTGGCTGTTGTGCATATAATTTCTCTTGATTTTCTTTTCTTTCTTCGGAAGAAACAATTTCGTTTGAAACCGAATTATTCAAAAAATCCTGAATTGTTGGCAATCGTTTTAATCTAAAATCCAACGAAGGTCTAGAGGCTATCAATGCTTTGGTATATTTGTGCTGCGGCTTTTCAAAAATAGCTTTGGCGAATCCTTGTTCAACAATCTCGCCTTTATACATTACCAATACGCGGTTGGCAATTTCTGAAACCAACGACAAATCATGCGAAATAAACAAAATACTCATCTTGGTTTCTTGTTGCAAATCCTTCAACAATTGAATAATTTCCTTTTGAACGGTTACGTCTAAAGCAGTTGTGGGTTCGTCAGCAATCAAAATTTTTGGTTTGCAGGCAATCGCCATCGCAATCATTACACGTTGTTTTTGACCACCTGAAATTTGATGAGGATATTTATTAAAGAGTTCTTCCGGGTTGGGTAATTTTACTTTTTCAAATAATGAAAGTACTTCTGCTTTTATTTCTTTGTTTGATAACTCAGTATGTCTTTCTAAAATTTCGGCTACTTGAAAACCGCATTTCAACGATGGATTCAATGAACTCATTGGTTCCTGAAAAATCATAGCAATTTCGTTTCCTCTTATTTTTTGAAATTCCTTATCGGATAAATTCGTGATTTCTTTTCCATTAAAAACAATTGAACCGCTATTGATAGAAGAAATTCTTTTTGGCAACAATCCCATAATCGCCAATGATGAAACTGATTTTCCTGAACCGGATTCACCAACCACACCTAAAATTTCATTTGAATTCAGTTGAAAATCAATTCCATGAATAACGGGAATATAGCTTTTCTCTCGCAAAAAAGAAATTCCAAGTTGACGTACTTCTAACAATGGAAAAGACAAATCTGCCATTAAATATGAATGATTTCTTCTTCAATTAATAAATCTTCTCTTCTCATTCTCAAAAACAATTGAGCAACAGCAATGACATCTTTTTCACAATATGTTACTATTCGATCAATATCCTTATCAACATAATAAACATAAGCCACTTCGCTACCGTCAATATCGTCTTTGGGAGAAGGAATATTTAACACTTTAGTCAATAATCGTAGGGAAGTATAATGTTTATAATCGCCAAATTTCCATAATTCCATTGTGTCGAAATGTGGAATTTCCCAAGGTTTTTTTCCAAATAAATTTAATTTGGCCGGTATTTCAATTTGATTGATAATCATCCTTCTTGCAATAAAAGGAAAATCAAATTCTTTGGCATTGTGTCCGCAAAGAATATGCTGAGGTAGATTAAAATGATTATTGATTAAATTACTAAACTCTTTTAAAATCTTTTTTTCTTCACCATGAAAAGAGGTAACTCTAAAATTTCGAATGTCACCTTTTATCGTAAAATAGCCGACAGAAATACAAATGATTTTTCCAAATTCAGCCCAAATTCCAGCTCTATCATAAAACTCTTCGGGTGTAAATTCATCTTTTCGTTGATACTGTGTTTTCGATTCAAACAAATATTGTTTTTCTTCATCTAACAATTTAAAATTTTCTTGTTCCGGAACCGTTTCAATATCCAGAAATAAAATGTGGTCTAATTTAATTTTTTCGATCATGGCTTTAAATTTATTTATAAATATATAAAAAAATGATTTGAAAACATAATCCCAAAAAAAAACCACCATAAAGGTGGCTTAATCGAATTATAATTTAGTAAAACAAATTTTATTGATTAACTTCAGGGTCAATTACTTTTCCTTTGATAGTTAATACTTTAGGCACTTCATTTTCGTTTAATGAAACGGTAACCGTTTTTGAAAATGCACCTGGTGATGCTGCATTATAAGTAGCAGTCACTGTAGCTTTTTCTCCAGGTTTTACCGGGGTTTTAGTATAATTTGTAGCTGTACAACCACAAGAAGCTTTTACATTAGTAATGATAACGGTTTGCTTAGTTGTATTTACAAAACTAAAATCGTGAGATACCGGTATTCCTTTTTTCAAATCACCAAAATCAAAAACTTCTTCTTTCCATTTTACTGGAGTGGTTGGTTTTTGAGCGGGTGGTGTAGTAGTGATTGTTGGACCAACATCAGCTTTTTTCTCTTGAGCAGAAACTCCTACTGAAAAGAAAAGAGCAGCCGCAATTGTCAATAATGATACATTTAATGATTTCATAAATATTATTTTTTAGTGTTTATTACTATTTTTGAACAGAACAAATGTATCAATTCATAATTTAGATTTTGTTAATCGATATTTAAGTTTTGTTAATGAGTTGTTAATCGCTGTTTTTTACTGATTTATAAGATGATTGATTAACTAGTTTTGTTCCATTAAAATAATATTTTTTGAAATTTAACAGATTAAATAGTATCATTTTAGCCGGATTTATCTGCATTATTGGCGTGTTGATTATGCAATTGCTAATGCTTAATCAAGCCTATTCGTTTGAGAAAAAAGAAGTAGAAGAAAAAATTCACTTCGCTCTTCAAGATGTTGTGAAACGCATATATAGAGACAACAAAACCGAGTTAAACATCACAAATCAAGTAAAAAAAATTACTGATGATTATTATATTGTCAATTTAGATGATGTTTTTGAACATGAAGTTTTAGAGTATTATCTCAAAACAGAATTTCAAAAAGTGAATTTAGATTTGGATTTTGAATATGCCATTTATGATTGTGGTACCGATGAAATGATTTATGGAAGATATATCACAAAAGATACAGAAAAACCTAAAAAATGTGAAAATTGCTTTCAAAAGAATGAAGGTTTAATATATTATTTTGGTATACGCTTTCCCGAATTACAAAAACAATTCATCACTTCTCTGGGTCAATATTGGATCTACACGTTTATTCTATTTTTAGTTTTAGTTATTTATGTTTATTCTGTCTTCTTACTATTGAAACAAAAAAAATACGCAGAATTGCAAACGGATTTTATCAATAACATGACCCATGAATTTAAAACGCCTTTGGCTTCGATTTTAATTGCTTCTCAATATGCAACGAATCAAGAAGAAATTAAAAATCATCCGAAACTATCTAAATACATGCAGATTATTACCCAACAAAGCCAAAAATTAAACCAACATATTGAGCGTATTTTGAATGTAGCCAAAGGCGATGCAAAATGGATTGAATTAGAAAAAAAACCAATTCCATTACAAAAAGCTTTGGAACAAGTGAAAGAAAACACCTTATTAAAAACCACAAAAAATTGTTCCATTACTATAAATGTTTCCGAAAAAATTTTGGTGAATGCAGATGAATTTCACTTTAACAACATCCTTTTTAATGTCATTGATAATGCGGTAAAATATAGTCCAATTCATCCTGAAATTACCATCAATGGAAATGAAACAGAAAAAGGCTTACTACTCACGTTCAGTGATAACGGAATCGGAATTGACCCGCAACATATTGATTATGTTTTTGATAAATTTTATAGAGTGCCGAGAGAAAACAAAAAAGATATTGAAGGTTTTGGAATTGGATTGTTTTACGTAAAAAAAATTATTGATTTACATAAATGGAAAATAGCCATTCAAAATAATCCATCAGCCGGAATTACAATATCTATTTTCATCCCTAAAAATGATTTGTCATGAGTAAAAAAAGAATTCTATATGTAGAAGACGACGAAACACTTGGTTTTTTAACCGCTGATAGCCTAGAAAGTCAATTTGATGTTGCTCATTTTACAAATGGAAAAGCAGGTTTTGAATCCTTTTGTAAAGAAGATTACGATTTATGTGTTTTAGATGTTATGTTACCTGATATGGATGGATTTGAAATTGCAACGGCCATAAGAAAACGAAACCAAGAGATTCCCATCTTATTTCTTTCTGCTAAAACCATGAAAGAAGATCGCATAAAAGGGTTGAAATTAGGAGCTGATGACTATTTGGTGAAACCTTACAGTATGGAAGAACTAATTTTGAAAATCGAGATATTTTTAAACAGAAGTCAAAAATCAGCTTCCAAATCAAATGCCATTTATTTGATTGGTTCTTTTGAATTTGACCCTGCTAATTATTGCGTGACAAAAGAGGCAACCGTTACCAACTTAACCGAACGAGAATCTGCTCTTTTGAAATTGTTTTTAGACAATAAAAACACTGTTTTAAAAAGAGAAAAAATATTAATGGAACTTTGGGGAACCGACGATTATTTTGTGGGTAGAAGTTTAGATGTGTTTATTTCCCGATTACGAAAAGTTTTCAAAGATGAACCCAACATTCGGATTGAAAATATTCCGAGAGTTGGGTTCAAATTATTACTTGAGTAATCAATCTTATTTCACAAAACTTTTCATATATAGCTCAATAGCCTCCAATTCGTGATCTTTCATGCTTTTGGTAATCGCAAAATTGGTTTTCATCACTTCATATTGACTTGGGTCAACAATTGGTTCTGCGTTTTCTCTTAAAAAATCAACGATATCGGCATTTTGTTCTTTATAAGTTGTAGCTATTTCTTTTATACTTGGTCCTATAACTTTTTGGTCAGGTTTGTGGCAAGTATAACAAAGTCCAACCCCATTAAAAAGCTCTTCTCCCAATTTAATTTTAGCCTCCGCTGAATTTTCAGCTACCTCTGTAGAAACGGTTGTTTCATTTCCAAAGGGTTCATTCTTTTTATCCTGACAAGAGAATAAAAACGCACAAAAAAGCAAAATAAATAAATTTTTCATGGTCTAGGTATTTGATTTACACAAATATACACCTTAAAAAAACAGTAAAAAGTGATATTTATCAGTTACGAAATTATCTTTACCACTTCCTTAGCAAAATAACTCGCCATTATATCGGCACCCGCTCTTTTGATAGCCGTTACTTGTTCCATCATTACCGCATCGTGGTCAAGCCACCCTTTTTCTGAAGCCGCTTTAATCATGGCATATTCACCTGAAACTTGATAAACTGCTACCGGAACATCAAACGCATTTTTTACTTCTCTAACGATGTCTAAATAGGCAATTCCGGGTTTTACCATGACAATATCAGCTCCTTCTTCAATATCCATTCTCGTTTCTCGGATGGCTTCGATACGGTTATGGTAATCCATTTGATACGTTTTTTTGTCTTTTGGAATGTTTTGAGCATCCACGGGAGCACTATCCAACGCATCGCGAAATGGCCCGTAATGTGCCGAAGCATATTTGGCACTATACGCCATAATTCCGGTATTTACATACCCTTCGTCTTCCAATGCTTCTCTGATTTCTAAAATTCTTCCGTCCATCATGTCGCTTGGAGCTACAATATCAGCACCGGCTTCGGCATGTGAGCAACTCATTTCAGCTAAAATGGCAGAAGTAACATCATTTACAATCATTCCGTTTTCAATCACTCCATCGTGTCCAAAAGAAGAATACGGGTCTAATGCCACATCGGTCATCACAATCATATCCGGTACAGCATTCTTAATCACTTTTACGGCTCGTTGCATCAATCCATTTGGGTTTAATGCTTCGGTTCCTTTGTTGTCTTTTAAATTATCGGGAACTTTTACAAATACTAAAACCGTTTTTAAATTTAATTTAGCCAAATCTTTGACTTCCTTTTCCAATAAATCCAGACTCAAACGGAAATAGTTCGGCATGGAAGCAATTTCCTCTTTTACATTTTTTCCTTCCACCACAAATAGCGGTACAATAAAATCGCTAGGTGAAAGAATAGTTTCGCGAACCAATGAACGAATGGTTTCGTTGGTTCTTAATCTTCGGTTTCTTCTTAATGGAAACATAATGTTGGTATATTTTTGATTATAGATTGTAGATTAATTTACAATCCGATTTTTTCTGCTGTTTTATCGTAATATTTTTTTATTCTTTTTGGTGGATCAAAACGATAGCCTGCTGTCATTTTTATAGTTGATATTTCGTCATTCAATCGAATTTGAGCAGTTGTATCCTGAATAAAATCAATATAATTTAGGTTTACAAAGGTAAAAAATGAATCGGAATTATAACCAATTTTTAAACTCGCACTCCATTCATAAATAGCCGATACATCTCCATCCACACTCGTAAGTCCTGCCCCGGTTGACATTCCGCCGGAAAGCAAGAAATGATTATTGATAACAAAGTTATAAAAATAAGACGGAGCCAATGAAGCCAGAAAAATATTGCTCTTTGTGTCTACGCCACCATCATTCAAATCGATATTGGTATAATACATCGAAAGATTTGGAATAAAGCTTCCTGCACTTTTTGATTGCCATTCTTTTTGATTCGCTATAGTTTTGAATGAAAATTTATCATTAAAAATATAGGAAGTGGTACCGCCAATTTTTGTCGTACGCATTCGCGGAAGTGTAACTTTCTCTAGACCATCACTCACATAAAATCCTTTTTGATTGATAAAAGTGATCGATTGCATCCATTTTTTATGATATAATCGTGTGCTTAACGTGAATAATTTTGAATCGCTATTGTCTTTGTTTTCAGCAAAAAAAGCAGGTGAAAACCCGTAGGAAATATCGATAAATTTATAACTCAAATTCACCCCTAATAGTTCTCGACGGTTAGGTTGAAATTCTAAATAATTATCTATTCCGTCTAAATTATAATTGATTAAAAAACTATTGGAAGTATCAAAATAATATAAACTGGTTATTACTCTTTCGTCATAATTTGTAAAATGACTGTTTTGTTCAGAATCTTGTTGAGCAAACGAACAGCTAATTCCTCCCAAAAACAATACTATTACAATTTTTAAGCCCATTCTTTTGGTTTTTGCAGTACCGAAATTAATTTTTCTTCTTCGCTACCTTTTTCTGGATGATGGTCATACACCCATTGCACATGTGGCGGCAAACTCATCAAAATACTTTCAATTCTGCCATTGGTTTTTAAACCAAATAAAGTGCCTTTGTCATGTACTAAATTGAATTCCACATAACGACCACGGCGAATTTCTTGCCACATACGTTGTGCGGCTGTGTAAGGTAAATTCTTTCTTCTCTCAACAATTGGAATATAAGCTTGTAAGAATGAATTACCAACTTCAGTCACGAAATTGTACCAATCTTCCATCGACATTGAGTCGGTTGCTTTCAAGTAATCAAAAAACAAACCACCAACACCACGAGCTTCATTACGATGTGCATTCCAAAAATAGTCATCGCATTTCTTTTTGTAGTTGGAATAAAATTCAGGATTGTGTTTGTCACAAGCGGTTTTACAGGTTTGGTGAAAATGAATTGCATCTTCTTCAAACAGATAATAAGGTGTTAAATCTTGACCGCCACCAAACCATTGGTTGATGATGTTTCCGTTTTCATCATACATTTCAAAATACCGCCAATTCGCATGAACGGTGGGCACCATAGGATTTTTAGGATGAATGACCAGACTCAATCCGCAGGCAAAAAAATCGGCTTCGCCCACACCAAACATTTTTTGCATCGTATCGGGTAATTTGCCATGAACGGCTGAGATATTCACACCGCCTTTTTCAAAAACTTGACCGTTTTCAATAACGCGAGTTCTGCCACCGCCACCCTCGGGACGTTCCCAAATGTCTTCGCGGAATTTGGAACTGCCGTCAACATCTTCCAAACCTTTACAGATTTGGTCTTGTAGGGTTTGTATGTATTGATAAAATTTGTCTTTCATCTTGATTAGTTTTCAGTCACAGCTTATTTGTAAACTGAGACTGTGACTGTTTATTTGTTATACTCCTTCACCGCCTCCACAAATGCCTTCGCATGATCCACCGGAATATTTGGTAAAATGCCGTGACCTAAATTTACGATGTAACTATCTTTCCCAAATTCATCAATCATTTGATGCACCATTTTTTTGATAGTTGGAATTGGCGATAATAATCGTGATGGGTCAAAATTTCCTTGTAAAGTGATTTTGCCTCCGGATAAATAGCGAGCATTTCGAGCAGAACACGTCCAATCTACACCTAAAGCCGAAGCTTTTGATTTAGCCATGTCGTTTAATGCAAACCAGCAGCCTTTTCCAAAGACAATTACTTTGGTATAAGGAGCCAAAGCTTCCACTATCTGATTAATGTATTGCCAAGAAAACTCTTGATAATCCACCGGAGACAGCATTCCCCCCCAAGAATCGAAAATTTGAATGGCATTACAACCCGCTTTTACTTTTTCTTTTAAATACAAAATGGTGGTATCGGTAATTTTTTGCAATAACGTATGAGCCGCTATCGGGTTGGAAAAACAAAATCCTTTGGCGGTATCAAAACTTTTGGAACCTTTTCCTTCTACAGCATAACAAAAAATCGTCCAAGGTGAACCGGCAAAACCAATCAACGGTACCTCATCATTCAACATTTCTTTGGTTAATTTCACGGCATCCATAACATAACCGAGTGTTTCTTCGATATTGGGAACAACTACTTGGTCCACTTGCTCCATGGATCGAATGGGATTCGGAATAATTGGCCCTAAATTGTCTTTCAATTCCACATGAATGCCCATAGCTCTTGGAACAACTAAAATGTCGGAAAACAAAATGGCCGCATCCGGTTTTACGATTCGAATGGGTT
>JAFLBT010000130.1 GCA_017302935.1 Flavobacteriales bacterium
AATTGGCTGTTCGTAATCCGAATTCTTTTGCCGCCAAGTCGCGAATGGCTTTTCGGTTCATGGTGAAATTGGCTGCTTTTGCAGAGGGAACAACTGTTATACCTTGCTTTTCATAATCATAAAAACGTTCGGTTCTTATGGCTTCAATTTCGGGAACAATGAAATTGGGTTGGTGTTTGGCAACAATTCGGTCGAGTTCTGCTCCGTCTAACATATTGATAACTTCAAAACCGTGTGCCACTTGCATGGCAGGAGCATTTTCATAACTATCAACAGCAATTATGGTTTGGCTAATGCGTTGTGCGGCAATAACAAATTCTTTTCCGAGTTCTCCGGAACCGAGTAGGAGGATTTTACTTTTCATATTCTAATTAAGCAGGGTTTGCGTGTGGGATTGCAGCGGCATCCATTTTTGTTCCGATGCAATCGGGGCAAAAAAAAGATATAGCGAAAAGCCCGACCCTTGTGGTCACGCCAAAGTTATAAAAAAAGCCCCAAGTTTCCTTGAGGCTGTTGTATTATGCTAAAACTTCTTTGATTCTTCGCATGGCTTCAATCAACAATTCTTCGCTGGTGGCGTAAGAAAAGCGAATGCAATCCGGATTTCCAAAAGCATCTCCGGTTACGGTGGCAACGTTGGCTTCTGCTAACAAATACATCGAGAAATCGGTTGCGTCTTTGATGAATGTACCGCGTAATGTTTTTCCGAAGAAGGACGATACATCCGGAAATACATAAAAAGCACCTTCGGGAACGTTGATTTTTAGCCCCGGAATTTCTTTGATTAAACCTACGACTAAATCTCTTCTTTTGTGAAACGCTTCCACCATGTAATTCAGCACTTTTGGGTCGGCATCCACAGCGGCAATCGTAGCTCGTTGAGCAATAGAATTGGCTCCTGAAGTCACTTGACCTTGCATTTTTGTACACGCTTTTGCGATAAATTCGGGAGCTCCGATGTAACCTATTCTCCAACCTGTCATCGCGAATGCTTTGGCCACACCATTCACCGTGATAGTTCTATCGAACATTCCCGGGATGGATGCAATACTGCAAAAAGTGCCTGAAAAATTGATGTGTTCGTAGATTTCATCGGCTACCACATAAATGTTTGGGTATTTTTCCAACACTTTGGCAATGGCTGTAAATTCTTCACGACTATAAACCGATCCGCTTGGGTTGCATGGCGAACTATACCAAATCATTTTGGTTTTAGGTGTGATAGCTTTTTCTAATTGTTCAGGAGTGATTTTAAAATCGGTTTCAACCGAAGTAGGTACTTCAACCGGAACACCACCGGATAATTTAATGATTTCGTAGTAACTCACCCAATAAGGAGCGGGTAGAATAACTTCGTCACCTTCATTCAACATACATTGAGCAATGTTGTAAAGCGATTGTTTTGCTCCGGTGGAAACCACAATATTTGCCGGTTTGTAATCGAGATTGTTATCTCTTTTGAATTTACGGCAAATGGCTTCTTTCAATTCGGCATAACCGTCAACAGGCGTGTAAGTGCTATAATTTTCATCAATGGCTTTTTTGGCTGCTTCTTTGATGAAATCGGGCGTATTAAAATCAGGTTCGCCTAAACTTAAGCTGATAATGTCTTTTCCTTGGGCTTTTAACTCTCTGGCCAATGCTGCCATGGCCAAAGTTTGAGAGGTAGATAAATTGTTAATTCTATCCGATAACGAATTCATTATAGTTGTGTTTTGTGTGTTTAAATTTAAATAGTAATCTATGCCATTTGAGGTTCTTGACCTAGCTCTTTCAAATGTTTGAAGTGAGCAATAACAGCAGCTCTCATGGTTTTAAATTCATGATACGGAAGATTACATTCTTTGGCAGTTTCTCTAACTATATCGGCAATTTTACCGTAGTGAATATGGCTGATATGAGGAAAAATGTGGTGTTCGATTTGGTGATTTAAACCTCCGGTGTACCAGTTTACAATCCAGTTTTTTGGAGCAAAATTGGCAGTGGTAAACAATTGGTGAATGGCCCAAGTATTTTCCATTTCTCCGTTTTCATCAGGAATAGGATTAGTTGTTTCTTCTACCACGTGAGCCAATTGGAAAACGATGCTTAAAATTAAACCGGCTGTGTAATGCATCACTGCAAAACCTAAGACAACTTTCCACCAAGTAACGCCCAAAAGCATTGGTAAAACTAACCAAATTGAAAAATAAATTACTTTTGTAATGATTAAGGTTGTCCATAAAATTTTTGGACTTTTCGGCTCGCCATACGATAATTTGCGTTTTAAATACGCTCTCATTTGTTTAAAATCAGTTGTAATAGCCCAATTAAACGTTAATAGCCCATATAAAAATACAGAATAATAATGTTGAAACTTATGGAAGTATTTCCATTCTGCTTGTTTTGAGAAGCGGATGATTCTTCCGGCATCTAAATCTTCGTCATGACCAACGATGTTGGTGTAGGTGTGATGTAATACATTGTGCTGTACTTGCCAATTGTAAACATTTCCAGCTAGAATATAAATGCTTCCTCCCATGATTTTGTTTAACCAAGGTTTGTTGGAATAAGAACCGTGATTTCCATCGTGCATCACGTTCATTCCTACGCCTGCCATACCCACGCCAATCACGACGTTAAGTAATAAGTACGTCCAAAAAGGCATATCCATTGCCAAAAGGAAGAAGTAAGGAGTAAGAAAAATGGAAAACATTACTATCGTTTTCAAGTGTAATTTCCAGTTTCCTGTTTTTTGAAGGTTATTTTCTTTGAAGTAATTGTTTACTCGACTGTTTAGGGTTCTAAAAAACTTAAGATTGTCTTGTTTAGAAAAAGTTGGAATTGTGGTATTCATGTAATTAAAAAAATTTTTTCAAAGTTAAGTATTAATCTATTTCATAACGTGTAACTTTTGATAAAATTTCAACACCAAAATGTTTACTTTTGTTAAAAATGACACAAAATGGAAGAAATTTTGAAGTATTTTCCTAATTTATCTGAAAATCAAATAGTTCAGTTTAAAAAATTAGGCGAATTGTATCCCGATTGGAATGCCAAAATTAATGTAATATCTCGAAAAGATATTGACGAGTTGTATGTTAAACACGTTTTACATTCTTTAGGGATTGCTAAAGTGATGGAATTTCAACCGAAATCTACGGTTTTGGATGTGGGAACCGGTGGTGGTTTTCCTGGTATTCCGTTAGCGATTTTGTTTCCGGAAACGCGTTTTTATTTGATTGATGTGATTGCCAAAAAAATAAAAGTGGTCAATGAAGTGGCAACCGCTTTAGATTTAAAAAATGTAAAAGCTGAGCAAATGCGGGCTGAAAATGTCAAAGGCGATTTTGATTTTATCGTGAGTCGAGCCGTTACTAACATGCCTGATTTTGTATCTTGGATAAAAGACAAAATCAAAAAACAAAATAATTACGAACTTAAAAACGGAATTTTATATTTAAAAGGAGGCGATTTGACGGAAGAATTAAAAGATTTCCCAAAAGCAACACTTTATAACTTATCCGATTATTTTTCGGAAGAATTTTTTGAAACGAAGAAAGTGGTGCATTTGCCCTTGAAGTTTAAAGTTTAAAACCACGAATGCAAGAAATGATTTTGCATTCGTAGTTAATTTAGCTTAAAAGTTAATTTTTAATCACTTTTTGAGTGAAAGATTTTTCTTCTGTTTCAATTTTTAAGGTATAAAAACCAGAAAGTAATTGAACATTCAATTGTAGTTCATTTTCAATTGTTACATTCTTTCTTGAAAATACTTTTTTGCCTGAAATATCATAAATGCTTATGCTTGCATTTGTAATTTGCTCATTGCTTTTTATTTCAATTGTATTTCCAATTGGATTTTTCACTACTATTTGAAAAACATTTTTTGGTTGAATGGAAAGTGGCGGATTTAAAATTTCATTTAAAGCAAATGCTACATTTCCATCGGTTAAAGTCACATGATCTTCATTTATAGTAGGAACATAAGTAGCCACAAAAGGAGTTGACGACGATGAATTTATAGTTGAATACCAATTGGGATTTGTAATTGCTAATGAACTCAAAGCAGGAATAAAGCAAAAACGGTCAATTTCTAAATTAGCTAAAAAATCATCTAACGTTGGATTTCCACTTCCACCTGCGGCAAAATCACCAACATTAAACATACCGCCTGGAGCAGCATCTAAACCGGATGAAGTAGAGGGAGATGCAGCATTTGCCTGGCTAGAAAAAATGGTTATCCAAATGATAATATTTTGTTGTGCTCTAAAACGGCTTACTAATTGATTGGAAACGCCTGCTGGTGGAGTAAAGCGAACATCAATTCTTGCACGTTGGGTGGCAGAAGCGTTTACGGTATAATCGTTTAGTACAAACATTCCAGGAGTTCCGGTCATCATTCCATTGCTGCTTCCATTAGAAATAGCGATGTTACGTGTATCTTGAGGAAATCCCATTGTGTTTAATTCATTTTGAAAAGCGGTTCTAAAGTTGGGTGCACCTGTTGGTAGTTGAATGGAATTGTTAAATTCAGTAGCACTTCCGGTTTGTAAATGACCAAGATAATGATCTATTAACATCTGTTTAGCGGCAGAACTACCAATTACAGAAGAAACAACTTCTTGTAGAGTAACATCGCCCAATGGACCATTTGCCATGTAATTGAATAAATGTTGGAAACCGATTGGCACATTGGCACCTAAATGTGGTGAATCAAATGAAAGATATAAACGGGTGTCATGATTAAGATTGTTCATTTCCATGTAACGAAGTGCATATCGGGAAATTAACCCTCCCATGCTTGGACCAATCACCACATTTTTTTCTGTTCCCACTTTTTGAGCATTAATTTGGTTGAGTAGTTCCACAAAAACCATTGCGTTTCGTTGAATAAAATCGGCACCACCATCAATAATTACACCTTCTTCAGGTGAATATTGCGGAAAATTAAGTACTATAATATCAAATCCTTCATTTCGAACGATATCTCCTAAATTATCTCCTGAATTTCCGTAATTCAAAAGCGAATAAATTAAGTCAGCACTTCTGGAATCTCCCGGGTCAAAACCATCTAAAAGAAAAATAGGTTTATCCAGCACTTGATCAACATTATCTAAGTAAATTTCATATTCACCTTGTCCTAAATAGGCTTGACTTTCCCCAAAACCTTGAAAAGGAATGGTAGCCGTGATGGTTTGAGCAAGTGATGATTGGTCATTTTCAGGAGCATTTCCAATAATGTCAATTGTGGAATTGATATATTTTGTTGAACCGTCAGTAAAAGCTATTTTGAAATAGATTGGATGTTTTCCGTTGCTATTAAAATGTAATGAGAAAGGTTGGTTAATGTGAATTGTTTGCCACATTTCACTTTCATTAATTCGAATGGAAAGATTTGAAATTATTCTGTTTGTTGTGTTGAAAATTTGATTTTCTCTTAAAATAAATTCAACGTTTTGTTTTTTTGATTTAGAAACCAATGGAGCCATCAACACTATTTCATGAACATCAAATACCAATTCATTGGAATTTTTTACAAATTGATTGTTGTTGTTTTTGCTAATGCTATTGTTTTCAAATGCTTCCGGTTTTATAGTTTCTACTTCGGAAAGTAAAATGGATAACGGAATCTGTTTTTCAAAAAAGGCATTATCGGCAACTTTTTTAAGTTCTTCATATTTGGGTAGCCGTTCTAGGTAATCGGCTCGTTGAATTTCATGATATACTTGTCTGAAATACATAGCTGAAATTTCTGTTTTCTTTTCTTTGGTGATTTTTGAAAGTTCAAAAACCTGATCGTATAAAATATTGGTCTTGGTATGCTCTTTTAAAAGTGCATAATTCTCTTTTTGTGAAAAAGCATAGAGACTTAAAATTAAAAATAGAAGTGTAATTTTAGTTTTCATTGGCAAAGCAGTATGGTTTTGAAAATTAGATTATTAATCTATCAAATATAAAAAAAAGTCCGAATAAAAACTATCCGGACTTTATAAAATGTGTTTTTTTGATTAACCTAAAAATGGGTATCTATAATTTTCTGGTGTTATGAAGGTTTCTTTAATGGTTCTTGGAGAAACCCAACGCAACAAGTTCTGAGCAGAACCAGCTTTATCATTGGTTCCGGAAGCTCTTGCTCCGCCAAACGGTTGCATTCCCACTACAGCTCCGGTTGGTTTGTCGTTTATGTAGAAGTTTCCGGCACTGTTTTCCAACGCTTGCGTAGCTTCTGTAATGGCATAACGATCTTGACTGAATACCGCTCCTGTTAAGGCGTATTCTGAAGTTTCATCAATCAAGGTTAAGGTTTCTTTCCATTTTTTGTCATCGTAAACATAAATGGTTAAAACCGGTCCGAATAACTCTATTTCCATTGTTGCATATTTTGGATTGGAAGTTAAGATAACCGTTGGTTCAACAAAATAACCAACCGATTTGTCATAATTTCCACCGATGATTACTTCGGCATCACTATCTTTTTTAGCTTGTTCAATAAATTTGGCTAATTTGTCAAACGAACCTTCATGAATTACTGCGGTAAAGAAATTTGAAAAATCTTCCGGCGAACCCATTTTGATGGTTGCCATTTCCGATTTCAATTCGGCTTCAACGGCTGGCCACAAACTTTTTGGTATGTATGCTCTTGAAGCTGCTGAACATTTTTGTCCTTGAAATTCAAATGCTCCTCGAATTAATCCTGTAGCCACTTGTTTTACGTTGGCACTTGGGTGAGCGAGAACGAAATCTTTTCCGCCTGTTTCGCCAACGATTCTTGGATACGTTTTGTATTTGTGAATGTTGGTTCCGATTTTTTTCCAGATTTCTTTGAAAACAAATGTTGAACCGGTGTAATGAATTCCGGCAAAATCAGGATGTTCAAAAATTGTATCTGAAATCATTACCGGATCACCAAAAACAACATTGATTACACCATCCGGAATACCGGCTTCTTTGAAAACATCGATGATGATTTTTGCAGAAAAAACTTGGCTATCACTTGGTTTCCAAACAACAACGTTGCCCATCATGGCAGCACTGGCAGGAAGATTGGCAGCAATGGCGGTAAAGTTAAATGGTGTGATGGCATATACAAATCCTTCTAACGGACGGTATTCTACACGGTTCCAGACAGAAGAATCGGACGTTGGTTGGTCGTTGTATATTTGTGTCATGAATTCGACATTGTAACGTAAAAAGTCAATCAATTCGCATGATGCATCAATTTCAGCTTGGTGAATGGTTTTGGATTGAGCTATCATGGTGGCAGCATTGATTTTAGCACGGTATGGTCCTGCAATCAATTCGGCTGCTTTTAAGAAAATGGCAGCACGTTGTTCCCACGGCATGGCAGCCCACTCTTTTCTGGATGCTAATGCGTTTGCGATGGCTTTTTCAATGTGACTTTTCTCGGCTAAATGATAGGTTCCCACGATGTGTTTGTGATCATGTGGTGCACTCATGTTTCTTGTGTTTCCGGTGCGAATTTCTTCGTTACCGATATATAAAGGAACATCGATTTGTTTGTTCCACATTTCTTTGTAAGCAGCTAAAACGGCAGCTTTCTCAGGACTGTTTGGAGCATATGCTTTTACGGGTTCGTTGATGGCTTTTGGTACGTGAAAAAATCCTTTTAACATAAGATTGTTGTTAGATTAGTAATCATTTTTGTCAATTATATAATTCTTTGAATGCGAATTTGATAATTGCACACAAAAGTACAAAGGTTTTTTTGAATTTTTGTCAACTATGTTTCTAATTTAGGGAATTGTTAGCACTCTCGTTTAGCCCCGATAGAAGTGGAAAGCCTTTTGCAGGATTGTTGCATTTTTTCTTGGCAAAAAAGAGCGACCTTGGGAGCTGTTTTTTGACTTAGAAAAAAGCAACAAGACAAAAAAGCTTGCAACGGATAGCGGGATTAGCTTCTAAAAAATTAATTTAAAGCAAAGGGTGCTCCTAGTTTGAAAGTGGGCACAATTACTCTGAAATTACGTGTTGAGGTGAAATTAATCATATTGAAATGACCCTTCATGGCTCCATAAGGTGATGATAGTAAACAGCCTGAACTATAGGTGTGGGTTTCGCCCGGTTTTAGAACAGGTTTTTTACCGATAACACCTTCGCCATCAACTACTTCTTTGTTGTTGAGTGAGTCATAAATTTCCCAATGACGAGACATTAATTGAACGGAATCTTTGCTATGGTTTTCGATAGTAATGTGGTAACTAAAGGCAAAATGTAACTTATAATTTTTAAAGTATGTACCTTCAAAACTAGTAGAAACAGAAATTTTAATACCTCTTGTGATTTGTGAAACCATAATTTAATACAATAAAAATCCAATAAACAAAACAAAAAGTGCTACAAATGAAGCAGTTGTTGGTAATAAAAAGCTCAAAATTACAAATTTTAAAATTGTTTTCCACCTACTTTGTTGATAAAAATTTCTTAAACCTTTATAGAAATAAAACGGAAATACAAAAATCAAAATCCAAGCTAGTTCAAAATCGGTGAATAAAAAGATGATTTGCTCTAAAATAAGTGATAAAAAAATAAAACTCATGAAAT
>JAFLBT010000131.1 GCA_017302935.1 Flavobacteriales bacterium
ATCAACACCTTGCTTTTTAAGTTCAGGTTCCAGGGATTCAATCGATTTTAAAGATTCTTGTTCGTTATGAAACTTTTTTTTACTTAAAACATTTAATGCATTAAATAAACGCTTATTGGAATCTGAGAAATCGTTGCCCTCTTGTCCATGTGACAATGAAACAAGTAAAAACATCATTAAAAGTTGACAAATTTTAATCATCATCTTGATTTTAAATTAAAAGTAATGAAATTTAACAAACTATTTAAAATATTTATGAAAGACGAGTTTATGCAGTTCACTCACTTGTTTAAAAATCTGACTAACCTGACTAAATTGCTCTGTGGTGTTGATTTGCTTATTTTCCATAAGTGTGTTCTTCTTTTTGACATCCTCAATTTTTTGTTGAACCTCGTTTGATTTCACATTTAATTCTTTCTTAATTTTAACTAATTGCAACTTTAAAAGAACCACTATTAAAACAACTGGAATAAAAATATAATACCAATTTTCCATTTTTATCTATTTTTAGACAAAAATGGAAAATCGTAATATGGCAAACAATTAGCCGAAAAGCGTATTTAAAATTTAATAGAAAACACCCCTAATTCAAATCATCAATCACATCATACGAAAGCACACTCATATTAAATGATTTGACAAATGCTACATCAAAGTTTTTTGAACCTTCTTTCGTTCCGTCTGTAAACGTAATTTCGGAGAATTTAAAGAAATTACTCAACGAATCTTCAAATTCGTCATACTCTGTTGCTCTGCTTTTCAAAATGGCTCCTGTTTGTCCATATGAATAATTCGTGTGATATTCATCTAACCCATCATCTAAAAGTATTTGGTTTCCTTTGGAATCATATTCATATTGATACAAAATTTTACCTAAAGAATCATTGATTTTTTTTGATATCAAAAGATTTTTCATATACTTATCTTCAATCAATGAAATTTCTTTTCCGTTTGAAAAAATCTTTGTAATTACAGTATAATCGGATGGGGTGGTATAATTATATCTCACTTCTTCAATGAGTACATTATCTTCATCAATAGTTTTTGATTGAATAACTTTTCCCGATTTATCATACGTCAATTCTTTTATTATTTTTTTACTCCCGCCATAATTAATAACTTTGGTCAATTGATTTTGGGTATAAAAAAATTCTTTGCTCAAATAATATTTTGGATTTTGATAATCAGAGGCTTCTTTTATGGCAATCAATTGCTTTTGATCGTTGTACTCATACGTTCTTAATTTGGCATACAAACCCAAATAATTATCCATCACAAAATCGGTTTTCAACAATCCGTTTTCAAAAAATAACAGTTTTTTTTCAACTGTTTTAAACTTTCCTAAGGCGACATCATAAACATAAATGAACGTATGGTAACCTTTTACATTCGTAGGAAGTGCATAATCTGCTGTTTTGTATTTTTCTGTTTGTGCCTTACTCACGATTGAAAAGAATAAGACCAGTAAGAGAATTTTTTTCATATTACATCAATTATAAAAATTAGCACCAAAAAAAGTAATCATCACCATTTGAGAACCATTGTATTTTCCCGAAGTAATTTCCATAACCGCATTTTCAGTGGCTGTATCTTTCAATCGGGTCGTAACGCCATTGGTTTCAGGATTATTGAGATCTTCTCCTTTATATTTTCCACCGGAAACCAAAAGATTGGCAAAACCAATGGCATCTTCAACAATTTTGGAAACATGAATTAAATCGTCGCTATTCAACTCAGACAAGTTGAAATAAAGGGTATAATATGATTTTTGCTTTCCATTATTGTTATCTAAGGTGATGAACTCTGTTGTTGAAAGAAAACCATCTTTACAAGAATGAAAGGTTTTGGAACCATCTTCGCTTTTGTTAAACTGATCACCAATAATTGTGGCAAAATTCTGCTTTGCTTCATTTAACAATAACATATAGGTTATTTGATTGTTGGATTGTGCTTTGATTGTTAAACTTGATAAAACAAACAACAATAGGATCGTGATTGAAAATTTTTTCATGATTTAGAATTTAGTTAGGAAGTAAAATAACGTCTGAAACAGTTTTGGGCTGAGGTTGTGTATTTAATGTTTTTGAAATAGCCAGAAAAAGTCCGTTTGAATTTCCTTCAATTGAGGTGATTCGCTCTTGTTCAACGGTTAAATTAGGTCGATCAATTTCAAAAGAATTGCCATTTAATTTATATAGATTTTTGTCCATTCCGGTAATCATATAAACATTGTTTCCGGTAAATACTAAATCTTTAAAAACCCTTGTAGAACCGGAAAGAATAGGAATAGCAGTAGGAATGGCAACCCCTGTTTTAATCACTTCAATAGCTGAACCGTTAAACTTATAAATATCCAGAATATCGGTATTGTATCTTCTTACGACCATGTATGGATTTCCTAAATTATTGGGGTTTTTATATAAGGTGATGGTATGAACAGAATCCCATCCTGAGCCAATACTTCCAATTCCATCCATAGCTGAAATAGCACTGAATGAACTTCCGTCATAACTAATAATATTAATTTTTCCGTTAGAAAGATTAGTGGTATAACTTAACCAAGCCCAATAAACTTTGTCAATATTCCCAACTTTAGAAGCGTCATTTGTCATGGGAATATTCACTCCACTACCTTGAACATAATCCATTTGAGTAACCAAATCACCTATCCAAGTGTAGTTTGACGGATTATATCGATACAGCATTGGTTTACCATAATTGGAATTAAACCCCATACTCAACATAAAATTACTGTCATTCAAGGTATGCATGTATCCTTGATTAGAACTGGCAGAAATGGCTCCTGAAAAAAAAGTCGGATTGTGCACATAGATTCTTGCACCGATAAAACCATAGGATCCGTGAGCACCACCGGAATAATTATAGGAAACCAATCTTGAATTGTTGTTATCCACTTCAAAACCATCATTAAAACTGGAATTTTGAATAACTACTGCTGTGGAAGATTGCGGCGAAACATAATCACCTTGAACATTGAGAACAGCTCCGTATCCCTGCAAAAAAATAGACGGAACTGTATATTTTGAAATGACTGAAATTGAACCGTTATTTTCAATAATTTTATTAACATCAGCCGTATGGTTGTTATTATTATTGTTATCACCCTCAGTTGGCGGATAATTATACAATCGGAATTTAAACGTTGCTCCGTTATTGTAGTAAAAAGTTTTAGCGGGTTGAATTTCTTGAGTAATTGTACTATTGCTCCCTCCATCATCCTCAGAGGAGGAACAAGCTGATGAGAATACCCCTAAGACGATTAAAACTGGTAAGATTATTTTCTTCATTTTCTTCAGTATTAGTGAAACATTTTTGTTTGTAATAATGAAGTAAAAGTAGGCGGGATTACTACGTAAAGAAATACGAAGAAATTCGTATATTGGTTAAATCAAATTATTGTTTTTTGCTTTTTGAATGGCTTCTAACTTATTATGAACCTGAAGTTTAGTATAAATATTTTCCACATGTTTGCGGATGGTTCCTAGTGACAAAAACAAATTTTCGGCTATAGCATTATAGGTTAATCCTTTGCTTAATTGCTCTAGCACTTCAATTTCTCTGTTGGTTAGGCTAATTTCTTCTTTTGAAATCGAATCGTCTAAAACTAAAGGTTCACGAAGCAATTTTAGGGTTCGGGTTGCAATGGAAGGTGTCATTCCGGCACCACCGGCTAATGTTTCTACAATTCCATCATACAATTCCTGTGGATTCACTTCTTTCAAAAAATAGCCATCCGCTCCGGCTTTTATGGCTTTGAATATGTTCTCATCATTATCAAAAACCGTCAGCATGATGATTTTGATTTGAGGAAATTTTGATTTGAGGAGTGAAGTTGCCTCAATGCCATTCATTTTCGGCATTTCAATATCCATTAAAATCAAATCGAGGTGATGATTTTTTTCTACTTTTTCAACAATATCCAAACCATTGATTGCTTTGAATCGCACCTCAACATCTGAAAAAAATTTTAATTTATCTTGAATCGTTTTTTGTAAAAACGGATTATCATCAACAATGGCAATTCGTATCATACTTTTTTATAAAGAAATGGTTATTTGAGTTCCTTTTAATAATTCAGAGTGAATGACAAATGTTCCGCCAATGTCTTCAATTCGCTTTTGCATATTTAGAATACCGTTTCCAAGTTCAATTGCATCTCTATCAAAACCTTTTCCATTGTCTGAAATCAAAATGTTCATTCGCTCATTTACAGCATTTACATGAATAGAAATTTCGGTTGCATCAGCATACTTTATCGCATTATTCAGAGCTTCTTGAATTGTACGATATATGTTAATTCCTTCCAAAGAAGTAAACGATTTTGTTTTACATCGGTCATCAACCGTCAATTGAAATACAATATTTTCTTTTGCCGCTTGAGCTTTTTCAATAAAATTATAAATTCTGGAACTCAAATCTTCAAAACTAAATCCGGAAGCATTCAATGCCCAAATGGTGTCACGAAGTTCAACAATGGTTGTTTTGGTAAATTCACTAATGGTAGTTAATTGATTTTTGATTGATTCTTCAATGGTTGGAAAACCAAACTTTAAATTTTCAACAGACGAAATAATAAAAGTCAATTGTGCCCCAATATTATCGTGTAAATCTCTCGAAATTGCCAACCGTTGTTCATGCAATTTATTTTGATTGTCAATTTGAGCTATAGCTGATTGCAATTCAAATTCTTGTTTTTGCTGACGGTTTTTCAAACGCTGTTGACGATAAATTAAATACCCCACAATTGCGATGAAAAAAGCAAATAAAGACAAAATGATAATGGTCGTCGTTTTTTGTTTGGCTTCTGCTTCTTTTTGCAAAAGTTGTTTTTCTTTTTCGGCGGTTTGGTATTTGGTATTAATTTCCTCAACGGCTTTTAAATTGTCAATATTCAATAATGAATCTTTTGTTCTAGAATATAGTTTATGATATGCGTAAGCCTTTTCAAAATCTTTTTTGGCTGAATTTAACAACGAATATGTTTCATAAACATTCAGTAATTCTTCCAAATTTCCTGATTTAGCAGCCAACTCAAACGCCTTATCATTATAACTTAAAGCTAAATCGTATTTTCTAATATCCAAATATACAGCCGCAATATTATTGTATTGAATAATCAAATCATTTTGGTTATTCATCTGCTTTTTTATTTCCAAAGCATCAAGCAAATAATCGATTCCTCTTAGTGTATCTTTTAAATCGTTGATGTAAACTGAACCAATATTGTTATATAATTTTGCAATTGATTGATTGTCATTGGATTCTTTAGATAATTTTAATGCTTTATCATAATTGAGTAACGCATTTTGAGGCTGGTAATCATCAAAGTAACAATTACCAATATTGATATAAGTTGCTGCAATATCTTTTTTTGATTGTAACTGATTAAAAATTGCTAAAGCTTTATTATTGTATGCCAAAGCTTCATTAGTTTTTCCTTGTGAATAATAAATGAGTCCAATGTTTTTATACAATGCTCCAATTTCAAATTTATACCCTTTTTGTTCAGCAATTTTAAGAGCATTTACATATTCTTGAGTAGCTTTTTTGGTTTCTCCTTTTTGATATAAAACACCGCCTTTGTTCATCATTGACTTTACAATTCCAAGAGAATTGTTGGCTTTTTTATAAAAAGTGATGGATTTATCTAAACTTTTTAAAGCTGCATCATAGTCTAATTGATTGACAAAAATTTTTGACTGAACTCTGTAAAAATATCCTTTAATTGTATCGTTTTGACTTTTATCAATTTTATGCTTTAAAGAGTCAATTGTGGATTTGTTTTTTGAATCATACAAATAATTGATGTCGTCAATTTTTTTAAGAAATTGAAACGTAACATTAGATTCATTTTGTGCTTTTGAATAATTAAAACACAACATTAAAACGATAACTAAATATTTATTCATTAGATGAATTTTATAAACTAAAGTAACAAATTATTGCTTAGAAATAAGTTCAAAAATCTTTTTTTGAAGTACAAAGATTTCTTCACTCAATTTGCTCATATCCGATTTGTATTTTAGCTGAAAATCGGATGAAATTATGGCTTTTTGATTTAGCATTTCTTGCTTTTTTACTAAACTGCTGAACAATTCTTTTAACTGCTCCATCTTTTGATGATGAATACTTCTACGTTTTGAAAAAACAATTCGCAACCAAATTGTTATAACTAAAAGGGAGAAAACTAAAATTACTACAATTGCATCCATAAAAAAATCGTTTAATCAAATACAAAATTGACACAACGATTTTACTCTTTCAATACGAAGAAATGCGTATTTATAGTTTATGCTTTATATCACTTTCGCTTTTTATGGTTTTACCTTCGTAATTTAATGTCCAACCCATCGTATTAGTCAAAATCAAAATTTTAGACAATTCGCTAATCAATCGGTTTTCGGCATTTGTTTTTAATTTTGATTTTTCCATTTTTTTAGCAATTTCAGCTTTAACTTTTTTGTTGATTTTGTTGTAATCAGCTGTGCCAAATGGATTAAACGTACTTTCATCGATACTGTAAAAATGAATATCTGGATTGATTTTCATTTCCGCCTCGGGAATATTCGTGATGGAAATGGTTTTGGTTGTTTCGTTGATGTCGTATTTAATCTTGCTTAAATCATACGAAACGGTAACATCGGCATTGACCACCATTAGTGCTTTCTTTTCAAAAGAAACCAAATCCATGAAATATTTCTTTTGGTCTTTATAGGTCATGACTTGCGAATAATGTCCTTCGGTTACCACCAATTTCGAAACATTTTTCAGTTGTTTTTCAATTAAAGCGGAATTGTATTCAATTGTAGAAGATGCAGACGAGCGAGTAAAAAATTGGTATGCAAAAAATAAAACTATTCCAATTATAATTAAATAAATCAATTTTCCTGATCGTCCAATAGCTTGAATAATTGGAACTAATACATTTTTAACTTGGGTTTCTGTGGATTGATTTCTTCGCGTAGCCATCGCCTTTAAATTTATACGAAGATAAAAATTTAAATCAACTTATTGGATTTGGCTTTTTGAATGGCTTCCAATTTATTGTGCACTTGCAATTTAGTATAAATATTTTCAATATGTTTCCGAACGGTAGAAGGTGAAAGAATTAAATTATCGGCAATTTGATTGTAATTTAGTCCTTTAGAAAGTTGTTCCAACACTTCAATTTCACGCGTAGAAAGTTTGATTTCTTCTTCTTCCGTTTTCGCATCAAAGTCGATTGGATTTCGTAATAATTTCAACGTTTTTAAAGCAATAGAAGGATTCATCGCCGCACCGCCATTGAGTGTTTCGATGATACCTTGGTGCAAATCGGTTGGGTTAACCTCTTTGAGTAAATAACCATCGGCTCCAGCCTTAATTGCATTGAAAATATTTTCATCATTGTCAAATGCTGTGAGCATAATTACTTTAATGTGTGGATATTTTTGTTTGACAATCGCAGTTGCTTCAATTCCATTTAACACAGGCATTTCAATGTCCATGAGCAACACATCCAGGTTGTGGTTTTCGTCTAATTTTGTCAACAATTCTGCTCCGTTTAAAGCGGTAAATTTGATTTGAATAGCCTCAAAAAAAGACAATTTCTCCCGAATGGCTTTAATCAGAAAACTATTGTCATCTATGATAGCGAGTTTGATGTTCATTTTTTTAAAAATTAGTTTTACTAAAAAGATGTAAAAATTCCAATTTCAATTGAATGGCGGTTAATTGTTGGTGCGTGTTTTCTTCCAATTCTGCCAAATTGTTAATGGAATCATTCATTTTGTCTTTTTTATTTTTTTCTGAAACCAGTTGATCTTGTATACAAAAAACTCGATAAAGATGCTCTTTTGTATTCTCACTGTTTTTTCGTTTGAAATATAAAATCAAAAACAAATTGATCAAAACAAATACGATTAAAAGGGAATGATTCATGATAATTACAATTTTTGACAACATTCAAATGTAGTGAAAAGCAAAACTGAATTCCATACGGCAATTGCCTTATTCTATCCAATATCTTTTGAAATCGAAACCATCGTTCCTTTTCCTTTTTCTGCTTCAATCTTCAATTCAGCTTTTAACTCTAAGGCTCTTTTTTTCATGTTATTCAAACCATTTCCGAGTTCAATTTCTGTTTCTGAAAAACCGATTCCGTTATCGCTAATGGTGAAAATCATCTTATTGTTTTCTTGTTGTAATTGAATTTTAATTTGAGAAGCGTTGGCGTACTTTATCGCATTATTAACTGCTTCTTGAATGATGCGGTAAATATTCATTCCTTCTAGAGATGAAAATTCATATGATGCGTTCACGTTCTTTTGAATAGCAAAATCAAACGAAATTCCCTGAGTCGCTAATTTAGCTTGATCAATGAAATTAGTAATTCGAATTTGCAAATCTTCAATAGAAATAGCGTTTTTGTTCATGGCCCAAATGGTGTCACGCAATTCGGTAATCGTGTTTTTGGTAAAGCCACTGATGTTATCAAATTTAGAAACTAATTTATCTTTGGCGATGTCAAAATATT
>JAFLBT010000132.1 GCA_017302935.1 Flavobacteriales bacterium
AACCGAATTTAACCATTGAAATCACCGAAACCGAATTACCGGAAAAAGTAATGGAATTAGGCGTTCAAGAAGGATTGATACGTGCGATTTATGCGGCTCACAACGGCGTGTATCGCATGAGTGCCGATATGGCTGATTTGGTGGAAACCTCCAATAATATTGCGAAAGTAACCGTGAAAGACGGACAAATCTCTGTGCAATGTTTAACCCGTTCTTCGGTGGAAACGTCTAAATTTGATTTAGCAAATGCCTTGCGTTCTGCTTTTGAGTTAATGGGTTGCGAAGTGACCTTCAGTGGTAGTTATCCGGGTTGGACACCGAATGTGAATTCACCCATTTTGGATGTTTTGGTAAATATTTACGAAAAGCAAAACGGAGCAAAACCAAATGTAGTAGCGTGTCACGCCGGTTTAGAATGTGGCATTTTAGGAACCAATTACCCCAACATGGATATGATTTCGTTTGGCCCAACGATTCACGGAGCTCACTCTCCGGATGAACGTGCCTCGATAGCATCGGCACAAAAATATTGGAAATTTGTGTTGGAGATTTTGGAGCATATTCCGGTGAAAGGATGAGAAAATAGAGCAAAGCATATAGAAAATAGAGAATCCCGATGAGAGTCGGGATTTTTTTGGATTAGACTTTAGGATAAGTGAGTAGCAAAATACAGTTTTTGAATGTTCTGGGTCTTGCTGATGATATTAGTGAACTACGTTTTGCATGCGATAATAAAATATTTTTGTGATGAAAAGAAGTACAACTCAAGAAAAACCAGCCATAGCGGCTAACAGCTGTTAGGCGACATTAATATATTGGTATGTTCTTTTCAATTGATTCGATTATATTATACATTTCATTAGGTATTTCGTCAATACTTAATTCTGATGCTAAGGTGTTAGTCGTAATGGAAACTTTAAAATGTTTCATTGACCAGTTATTAAATCTACTTAAAATTTCTTTTCCAGAAAGAACGTCTAATTTTTGTCCCCACATCTCATCAACTTTTTCTCTTGCTTGTTTATTTACCGTTGAAGGTTGTAACTTTCTATTCTTTGCTTGTATTTCATCAGAAATCTTATCTGTGAAATCAGTTTTCATTTCTTCGGTAATTTCATCTAATTTTTCGGAAATAATTTTTACAGAGACTTGATTGTTAGTTCTGTTTTTATTTACTAAAATTCTTGCTATAGCATGAGCGGACAATAAATAATTTTCAATTTCTTTCTTCTTCCAAATATGTAAATTAACGCCAATTTTTTTTGCTTCATTTATTCTAGCTTCCTTTTCGATATCATCATGATAATCTGAATCCAGGATGCAAAAAACATTTACATTTTGTTTTAATCCATTCTTTAAAACTAAATCTGCACCTTTTACATTTTGCCAACCTGACCAACCGCCAAGACTTGATCTTGGAATTAGATCAAATGGTTCACAATTGCCCATGTAAATTGTTTCTTGGATTCGCTTCAATATGTCAACATCTTTTCCTTCAACCAACAAAAGTTTTCGAGCAGACCATAACCTTGCAAGCCCAATATTTTGCATACTTCCGATTCCATTAATCAAACTTTGCACAGCAGGAACGCTTGAAGCGTAATTTGATTTTGTTCGAGATTTATCAATAATTAGTATGTTTTCAGACTCTACTTCAGAAATTATTTCAATAGAATGAGTTGCCAATAATACTTGCTTGAAATGCTTTTTCAAAAATCTAATGAGTTTTCTTTGTAAATCAGCGTGCATGTAGACATCTGGTTCATCTAAAATTACAGTTGAATCATTTGATGATTTTGCTAAAAACCACATTGTTTGAAGCCACATTTGTAATCCATGACCCATCCATCCAATTTCAGCGGCGAAATCATTGTCTCTAACTATAAGTGTCAACTGCCCACCAGGTAGTAAGCTTCTACCCTCAAGTGGCATAATACCCAAACCTGGCCAAGTCTTTTCCGATAAATTCTTAAACTCTTCAAAATAATTAGAATAATTTTTAATTTGATTTCGAAAATGCATAGATGATAGTTGAGTGGTTACATTAGCCCTGACAGTATCATATTTTAAAACTGTTTCCTCCTTAGCTAGAGCTGAAATTTGAGGTAGAATATTTATTTCTGGAATTTCAGCAACTTTTACTTCAGTTTTGGATTTGGTATTGTTTCCTTTTCGGTCGAATAAGACAGCAAAAATTTCAATACCATCCTCATTTTCTCCGAGATTAATTTCAATTTTTGATTTGTTTGAAAATGTTGCTGTGATTTTAGCAGGACCATTTTGATATTTATGAAAGACATTTTTTGTTGAAAAGTCTAGCCCTGATAGAGAAGGAGTGACACCTTTAATTGCAGGAGGATAATCTTCAAGCCAAATAGGAGCATTTTTAAAATTGAGCGAACGATTTACAACAATAGAGACTAAACGTAAGGCTTCGATAATAGTCGATTTTCCAGCGTTATTTTTTCCGACAATTATTGTTGTGTCTTTAAATTCGATGCTATGATAATTAAAACATCGATAATTTTCTAACTCAATTTTTTTTAGCATAGTTTGTGATTAATGTTGCCTAACTTGTTTATATGTCTTACAAAATCATACTTATCTACCCTAAAATAGGGTATATATGTTTAATAAATTCAATTTTCATCCTCCCAAATATAAATAATACTTTTAACATTAGAATAAAAAAACCACCAATTCACCAATCAAAAATCAGCGAATCAGTGGTTTACTAACTTTGTTTAATCTATTTATTTTTATTTCGTCTTCCCCACCAAATTAAAAATCCGGTAACGGGTAAAGAGGCACAAACGAGACTGATAATCAGTGCTAAAATCTTGCTCCAAATGCCAAAAATAGCACCAATATGAATGTCGTAATTGGCGGCAACGGCTTTTTCGCCTAAGTTTTTGTCTTGGTGCGAATGTTGGTGCAATAATTCTCCCGAATTTTCATCAAAAATCAAACTGTGATTCACATGATAGGAGTAGGAGAGTTGCTTGACAAATACATCATAATTGGGATGTTCGTGGTCGTCTAAATGGTCGTAACCCAAATCTAAACTGTATTGAAAGGCATCGGGATATAACGCTTCCACTTGTTGTGCAATTTTATCCAGGGTGTGCTCGTTTCGCATTTCAATAGGAGCTTGGGTTTGAATGTGCGAAAAATCAGGATACGTAGTGCTTCCGCCCGAAAAGATAAAATACAAGAGGGCTTGAATAAAGAAAAACGCATAAAACAATCCGGTAAAGGCCACCACAAAAGCTAAAGACGAAACATAAAATCCTAAAATATTGTGCAAATCATAGTTTTTGCGTTTCCAACTTTTTACGTTTTCCCAACGGAAAGCGAAACGTTGTTTGCGGGCTTTTTTGTTTTTGGGCCACCATAAAATAATTCCCGAAATGAGCATAAATAGAAAAATCAACGTTGGAATGCCGCACACATACGTTCCCCATTCGGTATTTAACATAAAACTGAAATGAATGGATTTGATGATGTTGAAAAAATCGACGGTTTCATCGTAAACCCCAAGAATTTCTCCCGTAAACGGATTTACATACACCGATTTGTAAACCACATATTCTTCATAAAAGTTCCAGCCTTCCGGATTGCGTTCGTAGTAATAAAAAATGTAGCTTCGGCTTTTGTCAATAGGAATCGTTACCCAATGAATCGGGTATTTTTCATTCGTAAACGCATCCACTTTTTGCTCTAAAACTTTTAAGGGAAGTGGTTTTTTGGTAGCGATGTTTTCTTCCTGATGATAAATAGCGTCTTTTCGAAGGGAATTGGTAATTTCTTCGTGAAACACATAAATGGCTCCGGTAATCGAGATAAGAAATACAATCAAACCTGTTGACAATCCTAGCCAAAGATGCAGTTTTCGAATGCCTTTTTTGAAGGGAGAGTTTTTCATAGTGAAATGCTAAAACTCCCCATCGGCGTGAGGAGTTTATTTTAAACGATTAGTGCAAATTAAAATTTATACGTTATTCCGGCGTTGATGCTTCGCAAACGTTGTGGCGTAACCGTTGACCAACCCGAATAATATTTTTCATTCAATAGATTATTTAATTTTAGGGAAACCGTAAACTTTGGACTGTCATAAGACAAAGCCGAGTTTAATACCGTGTATGAGGGCAAAGCAAACGTTCCGGTATTGGCTCTGTTTAAGGTTTTGTATTCGCTGGCGTAGTTACCGCCAAAACCAATTCCGAATCCTTTGAATTGACCTTCGGTAAACAAATAGTTGGCCCAGAAGTTAACCAAGGTTTCCGGACCTGCCTCTTCGGGACGTAATCCTAAATAGCCTTCACCCGGAGTTTCTTTGGTAACTTCGGCATTATTATGACTCAAACCGGTGATAATGTTTAACCCTTTAACCGGATTGGCAACAATACTGATTTCAACTCCTTTGCTCACTACTTCACCACCTTGGATGGAATTGTTGATGTTGTTTGGGTCGGTTATCACTCGGTCTTTTACCTGAATGTTGTAATAGCTTATCGAAGCCGAAATGACATCTTTATACAAACTGGTTTTTAACCCAAATTCATATTGATTGGCTTGCTCGGGGTCAAATTCTTTGGTTCTCGGATTGCTTCCGTCTAAATCGGCCACGGTAACCGGAGCTACGTTTTGGAAACCGTTCATATAATTACCAAAAACGGAAACTTTGTTTTCAATCAAATGATACACGGCACCCAGTTTTGGTGAAACCGCTACTTGACCTTTGGTTTCTTCGGCATCGTATTGCGATGTTTTTCCGTCAAAATAATCCAAACGCAAACTTGCCATTACCGATAACTTATCCGTAATATTCAAAACATCTGAAACATACGCACTCATCACTTCTTGATTGGCTTCGGTATTTCCGGCAAAACTTTGGGTTAATAGGGCGTTTGTTCCGGCTTGCGTTAGTATTCCGGTATCGGTTCCGTTTACCAATGAAACCGTACCATTGGCCACCCAACCAGATCCGCCATTGAGTAATCGGGAATTGTAATAATCCAATCCGGCAACCAATCGGTTTCTCATTTTTCCGATTTTGAAATCGCCAATGAAATTTTGTTGGATGTCTGTGGTGTAAAAGGTTCCGTCTGCTTTGGAGATGAAACGCGTGAATTCGTCACCATTAGCAGAATCCCATAAATACTGATAATATCCGTTTGTTTTGGTGCTGCTTTTTGATAAAACCGTTTGCGAAGTCCAATTTTCTGAAAGTTTATACAACGCTTGCATTTGCATGTTAAACGAACTGTTGGTCATGGTCAAATCGTTGGAAGTGAATGATCTTTTATAGTTTTGTTCAAACAAGCTCATGTTGTCAAAAGAAAGCGGAGCATATCGACTTAAGAAAATCATACTTTGTTTTGCCGAAGTGTTTTTATAAAATTCGGTATTTACCAAGAATGTCAATTTGTCACTCACTTCATATTTTAAAGAGGGAGCAATGAAAAAAGCATTGGAAAATCCGGTATCTTGAAACGATTCTTCGGTGGTGTAAGCCGAATTAATGCGTAATGCTGCTTTATCATTCAAAGGTAAATTAATATCAGCCGTCACACGATTGCTACCATAGGTTCCGTTGATGTAACTGATTTCGCCACCAAATCGTACGTAGGGTTTTTTGGTTATTACGTTGATTAAACCGCCATACGAAATAACGCTGCTACCAAATAAGGTTCCCGAAGGACCTTTGATGACTTCGATATTATCAACGTTAATCGGGTCGATCGTTGTGTTGGTCAAAGATGGCAAGCCATTGGTCATCGTGGGTTGAACGGCAAAACCACGCATAGAATAGTATTCGGCTCCATCACCATTTCTTCCGGTAGATTCCCAAAGGCGAGTCACTCCGGTAGCATTTTTAAGGGCATCGTTAAAATTGGTTACCACTTGTTCTTTCAAAAGTTCAGCTGGAATGGCGTTGTAAACCTGTGGATTCTCAATGTCTTTTAAAGGCATTTTAGAAACCACAGTACTTTCTTCTCTACGGTATTTGTTTACTTTTCCGTTGAGCACAATTTCTTCTAGCGATTGGTTTTTTTCTTGAAGGATGATGTTGCCCAAATGCATCATTTGGTTTAAGTTAACAGTAATTTCTTGGGTTGTATAGCCCAAATGAGAGAACTGTAACGTAAAAGTTCCATTTGCCAGATTTGTAATAATAAAAGAACCATCGGTATTGGATTTACTTCCTTTTGAAGTGCCCAAAATACTAATATTTACATTTTCCAAGGGTTGATTTTGATTGTTTTGGATGGTTCCGGTTAGGGTTCCGTTTTGTGCTTGAAGGTTTAAAGCACTAAGCATGAGTGTGAATAGAAAGAAAATAGATTTCATTATATCTTATTTAGATTAATTAAAAATAACGATGCAAAAATAAAGGTTAGATTGAAAAATGCAAAGTTTATTTAGATTAATTTTAAATAAAAAAATCAAATGAAAATAATGTATTGGAAATCAGATGTTTTTGTTGAAAATAAATTACAGTTGTTTTGGATAGATTTGACCCCAAGAATGAAAGGGTATTGGAGATTTTGGGAGATATTTTGGATAGATTGTTTTATCTAAAAGTTTGTTAGCCGCTGATTCACGGATTTTTTTATTAGCGAATCAGCGGTTTAGATTATGGTTAATTCACCTTTTTAAAAGGAAACCCTTCACTCTTATCATTGCCACTAATTTCGGCATACAAACTGTCTCTGTTGACTAATTTATACGTAATTTTTTTAGGAAAATCGTGCTCCGGATTTTCAAAAACCAAATAGTCTGAAGTGGAGGAAGTGAGTTTAAAAGCTACCGGTTTTTCATCATTTTGATTGGGAACAGATACGATATACAATAAATCATTCCCCTTTTGTTCCAATCGAACAGTTTCGGCAAATAACGTGTCTTTTCCGTTAATGAAATAACTTTCACCTACCAAAACAGAGTCATTTTCAGTTTTCCATTCTTCAGAAAAAGTTCCTTCAGGCGTTTTGTTTTCCCATCGACCTAAAAACCAGTTGGCTTTTTCTACTTCTGAAAAAGTAGATTTTTGTTGGCAGGAAATAATGAGAGCAAGTATAAAAAGTAGTGAAGCTGTTTTTTTCATGAAAAGATAATTTTAGATTAAAATAGATTGACAAACAAAAATCTGTTTTTCAGAATCTGACTGAAAAACTTCTTCTTCAAATGATCCAAATTTGTGCAAAATGGTAAAATTTTTCCATTGAAGATAGGCATCCAATTCTTGAGGAAAATACATTCGCATATCTAAATTTTGAGTTGAATCAAATGTTCCATTGATTGAATAATGCCATTCAATCCGATTAATTTGGGTGTCTTTTTCATATTTCATCTGCTGTTTAATCGAAATGGCTCTACCATCTTTAGTGGTAAAGGAAGCTATTTCATTTACCTCTTTTTCATGTTCTACGATGTATTGAATATTAGGATTGTAACAGTCAAACAAAAATAAACCGTCTTTTTTGAGATGCTTTTTTACCACCTCAAAAACGGCCAATAGATCTTCATTTTGATACAAATGATGAATGGAATTAAAAGGAATGAAAATGAGGTCAAACTTTTCATCGATATCTAAAAACCTAATGTCAGCTTCAATGTAATTTATTTCAACATTTGCTTGAGCGGCATTCTTTTTGGCTTGTTCCAGCATTGATGGCATTATATCGACACCGGTAAGATTATATCCTTGTTTTGCCAATGGAAGCGTTAATCGACCGGTTCCACAGCATAATTCTAAGATTTTTACTCCTTCATTTTTGGGTAACCATTTGGTATAAAAAGGTAAATCATTCAATCCCGCATTCATGCTATCGTACATGTTGGGGTCATAAATTAAATCACCTACTTTGTAATCAGGATGTTTTTTTTCTTTCAAAATTAAATTTCGTTTTTTTTATTTCTATAATTGACTAATGTACTAAATTTTATTTCAAAGGTTGAATTACTTTCTACACAATTTTCTTCCGACCACCGCAGTGTCATTTCGACGCAGGAGACTCGAGCAATAGCGAACAGGCGAAGCAAATCGCATCTCAAAAGTCAAAATTATTCACTAACTAAATGATTTAAAAATTCAAATTTAGGGTTGGAATTTCTAATTAATTCTAATTTCTTTTCACGTCTCCACTTTTTTAATTCTTTCTCTCTAGCAATAGCTTCTTCTATCCATGTGTATTTTTCATAAAACACTAAAAATTCTAAATTATATTTAGAAGCAAATGTTGTTGTTTCAGTTGTACTATTTTCTTTGTGTTGTTTGAGTCTTTCTCTTAGGTTATTTGTCACACCAATGTAATAAGTTGATCGATACTTGTTTGTAATGATATAAACATAATAAGTATGATAACCGGTTTGAGGATTAAACATTGGAATGATTTTTATGAGTTATAAAAATAAAAAATCTTTTCTTCTATATTTTATTTTTTTCAAAATAGCGTTTACATACGATATGTGATTTCTCCTGCGTCGAAATGACACAGTGGTGGGAAAAGATTGTTTTACCATTAT
>JAFLBT010000133.1 GCA_017302935.1 Flavobacteriales bacterium
AGCGTGATTTTGGTCCTAAATCTCTATGCGTTAATTTGAACCAAGCTCTTGCAAATACATCGCGGAAATACGCAGGGTCTTGTTGGAAACGTTCCGATATTTTGCGGTATTCCGGATCGATTTTCAAGGCCATATCCGCATCAGTCATAATCGGGTTTCTGCGAACAGACGGATTGTGAGCATCGATTGGCATGTCTTCTTCAGCAATGTTAATTGGCTCATATTGCCAGGCACCGGCCGGACTTTTCTTCAATTCCCAATCGTATTTGAATAATAAATGGAAATATTCATCGTCAAAAACGGTAGGATGAGTAGTCCATGCTCCTTCAATTCCGGAAGTTACAGTATCACCACCATTACCATTTCCTTTTGGATTCATCCAACCAAAACCTTGGTCTTTAATATCTCCACCTTCCGGACTTTCGCCTAAAACAGATGCATCACCGTTTCCGTGGGCTTTACCAACCGTATGACCCCCGGCGGTTAAGGCCACGGTTTCTTCATCATTCATAGCCATTCTCTCGAATGTTACTCTCATATCACGAGCTGTTTTGAGTGGGTCAGGGTTACCGTCCACTCCTTCAGGATTCACATAAATTAATCCCATCATTACAGCTGCTAGAGGATTTTCAAGATCGCGTTGACCTGAATAACGCGTTCCTTCACTACCGGATGGTGCAAGCCATTCTTTTTCTGAACCCCAGTAAATATCTTTTTCAGGATGCCAAATATCTTCTCTACCTCCGGCAAATCCAAATGTTTTGAAGCCCATTGATTCATAGGCCATGTTACCGGCTAAAATCATTAAATCGGCCCAAGAAATTTTGTTTCCGTATTTTTTCTTGATTGGCCATAATAAACGACGAGCTTTGTCTAAGTTTCCGTTATCCGGCCAGCTGTTCAAAGGAGCAAAACGTTGATTTCCGGTATTGGCTCCTCCTCTACCATCAGCTACTCTATATGTTCCAGCTGCATGCCACGCCAAGCGAATCATCAAACCTCCATAGTGACCCCAATCTGCAGGCCACCAAGACTGACTATCAGTCATAAGGTTTTTTAAATCTTGCTTTAATGCTTCTAAATCAAGCTTTTTGAATTCTTCCGCATAATTAAAATCTCCACCAAGTGGATTGGTTTTTTTGTCGTGTTGGTGAAGAATGTCTAAGTTTAATGATTTTGGCCACCATTCCATTACAGACTGATTAGCATTTGAATTGGCTCCGTGCATCACAGGACATTTTCCGGATGCAGAAGGCGATGGAGTAGCTTCATTTCCCATTGCTTGATGATGATGAGGGCATTTTCCTTCAGTTGAATTGTTCATAATACTATATTTATTGTTTATTAATTTGTTTTGAATGTAAGAAACATTTATGCCTATAAATTTACGAAATTTCAAACTAGAAATAAAGGATATTTTCCTTATTTTACAATTAAATAATGTTATAAACTAGTTTACGTTTCAAATAAATTGCGGTACTAAAGTAATACATCATTTTCTATTCAAAAATAAAAACGAATAGATTTTATCTATATTAAAATTTAGGTTTTTCTTTTCCATATTTATTTAATAAAAAAGTTATACCATTCAACTTTATCAAAAAAATCATAAAATTGATAACTATTCCATGAATTGATTTAATATTGTAGTATCAATATTTAGTATCATGAAACATTTTTATGTCATTTGCTTATTCGTCACTTTTATTTCGACCGGTCAAAATTTCACCCGAAGAGATTCGTTACAAGGAAGTCTACGACCGGAACGAACTGCTTTTGATGTGCAACGCTATGATTTGAATATCACTATTCAACCTGAAACCAAAACGGTTTTCGGTTACAATGATATTACATTTAAATGGATTCATCCTTCTAAACAAATTCAGATTGACTTGTTTGAGAACATGAAGGTAGATAGTATTGTTATCCAAAAGAATAAACTTTCCTATACGAGAGAATTAGATGCTATATTTATTGATATTCCTAAAGAATTACAAGCCATAGCTGAACCAACACTGCGTTTTTATTATTCCGGTTCGCCTTTAGTAGCTAAGAATGCTCCTTGGGACGGAGGGTTTGTTTGGAAAAAAGACAGTAACGGAAAAGATTTTATTGGAGTTGCCGTTCAAGGAACCGGAGCCAGTTTATGGTATCCGGTAAAAGATCACCAAACGGATGAACCCGACAGAGGAGCATCGGTGAAAGTAGCGGTTCCTAATGGATTGATGAATGTTTCCAATGGTCGTTTTTTAGGAAAAGAAGACCTTAAAAATGGTTTTACGCGTTGGGATTGGGAAGTAAAAAGTCCGATTAACAATTATAATATTGTGATTAACGTGGCCGATTATGTACATATTCATGATCAACATCAAGGCTTAGATTTGGATTACTATGTTTTACGAGAAAACGAAGCAAAGGCTCGTCAACATTTTGAAGAAGTCAAGCCAATGATGGATTGTTTTCAATCAAAATTTGGCAGTTATCCTTTTGCAGAAGATGGCTTTAAGTTGGTTGAAACTCCTTATTTAGGTATGGAACACCAAAGTGCTGTTGCTTACGGAAATAAGTATCTAAAAGGATATATGGGAAATGACATGACCGGCACCGGTGTGGGACTACTTTTTGATTACATCACCATTCATGAAACCGGACATGAATGGTTTGGCAATAGTATCACTTCTAAAGACATTGCCGACATGTGGATTCACGAGAGTTTTACTACTTACACCGAATCGGTATTTGTGGAATGTCAATTTGGATATGAAAATGCCATGCGTTACATCAACGGTCAAAAACGGATGGTAGGTAATAGAAAACCAATTATCGGACAGTTTGGGGTAAATTTTAAAACCGGAAATTCGGATACGTATTATAAAGGTGCATTGATGCTAAACACTATTCGTCATCTACTGAACAATGATGAGAAATGGTGGTCATTGCTACGAAAATATGCTGAAACTTTTCGTCTTCAGATCATTGAAACAAAAGATGTGGTGGACTTTTTTACCAAAGAATCAGGATTAAATTTAGCACCGGTTTTTGATCAATATTTAAAATATAAAAACCTTCCGGAATTAGAATTTAGAGTGGAAAAAAAGAAAGTAGAAGTCAGATGGAACACTGATGTAACCGGTTTTGAAATGCCGATTGAATATTATGCTAATGGAAAAAGTTCGCGTATAGTGGTTGGTAATGATTGGGTAAAAGTTCCTAATGCTGTTGTTGTTGAAGACATTCAATTGGCACTTAATAAAATGTTGATTACGGTTAAGCGGTAATTTTTATAACTGATAAATTGATTGAAAAAATAAACCTGACAGGTTTTCAAAACCTGTCAGGTTTGTTTAATAGTATACTAGTAATAGATAGAGCTTAACTCATAAACTTCCCCATCGTATCCTTACGCATAATTTTACCGGTTGGTGTTTCTTCAAAGTGTTTCACAAAGTGAATTTCTTTTGGTTTTTCGTATTTGTCTAACACTTCAAAAACAGCCTCTTCGATAGGCATTGGCTCTCCTTCAACAATCAACACCAGTCGTTCGCCCAACACCGGGTCAGGTTTACCGGCCACAAAATAACGTCTTGGTATTCGGGTGGCGAGTTTTTCTTCAATTTGTTCCGGAATTAATTTGATACCACCACTATTGACTACATTATCGTATCGACCTAACCAAATGAATTGGTTTTCGGAGACCATTTCTACGATGTCATTCGTTTCAATAATATCCGGAGAAACGGATGGAGCTTTAATCAACAAACAATTTTTATCATCCAAAGACAACATTACATTAGGAAAAACCGTAAAAGCCTCCTCACCCATTTTTCGGGCGGCAATATGTGTAATGGTTTCCGTCATTCCATAGGTTTCATAAATTTCTGATTTAATTTTCAGTAATTTTTCTTCTAGGGGTTTAGTGATTTTTGCCCCGCCAATAATGATTTTCCGAACGTGTTTTAATTTGTCTAATGAATATTGAGCCTGCATGGGTACTAAAGCAGCAAAGTCATAATCATAATCAATCTTCGCTAATGGATGTGAGCTTGGAGCCACGAAATCAATTTCCAAACCTAAAATAAATCCGCGTATCAACATCATTTTACCGGCTACATAATTGGCAGGTAAGCAATGAAGTACTTTATCACCCGGTTTTAAATCAAAAAAATCTCCTGTAGCCAAAGCCGATCGAACCATTGCTTGTTTGTCAACTTTGATTAATTTGGGTTTACCGGTTGAGCCGGAAGTATTCATTTCGATATAGCTTTTATCATCAAACCAATCCAAGAGAAAATCGCCTACCGGTTTTTCAAAATCTTCTCCTTCTTTGATAAAGCTGTAAGCAAACGTACAAAGCTCTTCACGGTTCAAATGAAAACCGTTTAATTTGAATTTATTGTGTACGTTATGATAGGTAATTTCAGTATCAATCATTTGTTCCTATAGTATTAATTTGATCATTTTGCGGTAAATATTCATGGACTTTTCCGGTTAGTTTATCTTTCCAGTTTGTCCATTTGTATTTCTTACCAAATATAAACAAAAGAATCGGAAAAATGACCAAAACAGGAAACAAAACATCAAATCCTGCGGATGGTTCAGAAACATCCTTTAAGATAGAATGTGTTTGAAAAGCGGTCCAATCTGCCGTTACTAAAAGAGCTCCGATTAAGTTGTTGGCCGCATGAAAACCCAACGCCAATTCTAAACCTTCATCCATTAACGTGATGATGCCTAAAAAGAAACCGGTTCCTATATAATAGACCATAATGATCATTCCTAACTTGCCTACTTCCGGATTGGCAATGTGCATTAATCCGAATGTAATTGATGTTATAAGTAAAGGAATTAATCTACTTTTAGTAACTACTCCAATACCTTGCATTAAATACGCTCTAAAAAAATATTCTTCAAAACTGGTTTGCAAAGGAATGAGCAATAATGCTAATAGTAGAAAAGGAAAAAATTTGACAGGATCAAAATTGATGACAAAACTCTCAGGCGACAACCAATACAGAATAAGGGTTGTGATTGCAGTAAAGCCGCCCCAAACAGAAAAAGAGAAAAACACCCGTTTCCAATCTATTTTTTCTCGCGAAGTTGTTAGACTTGTAATACTTTGACCGTGAATAAATTTGACCCATAATAATAAAACAAGACAGCAAAAGGCCAATTGGCCTATCATAAGGGCAAAAGTAAGATTGGTACCAAACTTATCTATAATCATTTGAAGTAGTTCTTCAGTATTAACATCTAACGTTTCAATATAATTATAGAAAAATATACCTAAGAACACCAAAGGAATAGGCAAATAGAGAATTATATTAAATTTTTTGTTGTTAACTTGTTCTATATACATACAAACGAATTTTTTGTTTTTCAAATATAAGTTATATCTTTAAGAATATGTTACAATTATTTTAACTAAAAATGCGTTTCAATGATTTTACTTTGTCCAAAAAAACTAATGATTCTAATATTACATAATCCGCGATGTGGAAAATCAAGAGATGGAATTGCACTTTTAGAAGCATCTGGAAAAGAATTTGAAGTGATTAAATATTTGGAGCATCCTTTAAATGAAGAAGAATTAAATGAATTAATCCAGAAACTGAACATTCGCCCCATTCAAATCGTTCGACAGAAAGAAAAACTTTGGATCGAGCAATATAAAAATCAAAACCTATCTGATAATGAAATTTTAAAAGCGATTGCAGCTCATCCCATTTTAATGGAACGCCCTATTGTAATTACTGATAATAAAGCTATTATAGGTCGACCTCCACAACAAATTATTGATATTATTTAGAATAATTCCATTCATCTTTTAACAAAGGTTTGTGATTTTAAGATTAAACCTACGTCTATTTTTGCAATCTTATTTTACATTAAAATAAATTTATGAAAAAATCAATCAATCTATTACTTATCCTCTTTTTAACTTTCTCAATTGATGCTTTAGCTCAACGTCCTGAACCTAAAAAAATTAAAGTTTCAGGAAAAGTAATTGACAAATCTACTTCTCAACCGTTAGAGTATGCCACTATTGTATTGCAAAGTGTTAGAAATCCTGAAATGGTAACCGGAGGAATTACAGATAGCAAGGGTGAATTCAGCATTGAGACGTTTGCTGGAAATTACAACGTTCGATTTGAATTTATATCCTTCAAAACGATTGAATATAAAGGTCGTGCTTTACAATCAGATACAAATTTTGGTACTATTACGTTAGAAGACGAATCTACACAATTGGATGGTGTAGAATTAAGAGCAGAACGTTCAACTGTTGAAATTAAGCTTGACAAACGCGTTTATAACGTTGGTCAAGACATGATGGTGAAAGGTGGAACCGTAAGTGATGTGTTGGATAACGTTCCTTCAGTATCTGTTGATGTAGAAGGAAATGTAAGTTTACGTGGAAATGAAAACGTACGCATTTTGATTGACGGTCGTCCATCAAATGCGATTAATGTAACTGATGCTTTGCGTTTAATTCCGGCTGATGCTATTGATAAAGTAGAAGTGATTACCAATCCATCTGCTCGTTATGATGCAGAAGGTGGTGGTGGTATTATCAATATCATTTTGAAAAAAGGTAAGAATCAAGGCTTTAATGGTGTAATTACAGGTACTGTTGGTGACCCAAGAAATTATGGTTTAACGGGAAATATTAATTATAAATCTGAGCAATTCAATTTATTTTCTACTTTGGGTTGGAGTGATCGTAATAGTCCAGGAAATTCAAAAACTGATTCAAAAATTTTAAATCCTGAAACAGGAGAAATTATTCGTTATCAAAACGAGCGACGAGAAAATAATCGTATCAGAGATGCTTTTAACGGAAGTTTTGGTGCGGAATGGATTTTAGATAAATCATCCTCATGGACAAATACCTTTTCTTATCGCAATGATAATGGTTCAAATCCGGATGAAGTACTTTTCTTCAACTTTGATGCTGATAGAAATCCAACGGGTACAAGAAGACGTTTTAACAACCAAATCAGCAATGGGGAAAATATTGAGTTTTCTTCTAATTATGTAAAAAACTTCCAAAAAGACGGACACAAACTAACCGTTGATTTTTCTGCATCAACCAATAAAGATAACGAAGATGCATTGATTGAAGATAACATTGACCAGACTACATTTAATGCTCAAAGACAAACTCGAAACTTAATTCAAACCGACTATGTATTGCCATTGGGAAAAAATAGTCGTTTTGAAGCCGGATACCGTGGAGATTTTACCAATATTCTTACTGATTTTCAAGTAGAAACATTTGACGAAGCGACCAATCAATTTGAAATTGACCCTTTATTTTCTAATCTATTTGAATACAAGGAATATGTAAATGCTTTATACACTCAATTTGGTTCTAAGATTAATAAATTTTCTTATTTATTTGGATTACGTTGGGAAGATTCTAATATTGGGGTAAATGTTATTTCGGATGATAATTTTAATACTAAAAAGTACAACAACTTTTTTCCAAGTGCCTTTTTTGCTTATGAAATATCAGACAAGAGTAATGTTTCTTTGAGTTACAGCAGAAGAATTCAGCGTCCGAGAGGAAGATTTTTAAATCCAACAGCTAATTTATCCAGTAATATCAATATTTTTAGAGGGAATCCGGATTTGGATCCGGCTTTAACACATGCCATTGATTTGGGGTATTTGAAAAGATGGGATAAATTAACATTTAATACGTCTGCTTACGTTAACAAAACAGAAGATGTTTTTCAATTTATAAGAAGAGAATCCGGAGTAATTATTGATGGCGTACCACAAATTTTGAGTGGTCCAATCAATTTAGCTACTGAGTATCGAATGGGTTTTGAATTCACCTTAAATTACTCTCCTTACAAATGGTGGAGATTGAATGGTAATTTTAATTTCTTCAGAAATGAAACCTTAGGTGAATATAAATATACCAATTTCCTTGGAGATGATGTTGTGATTGATTTGGATAACGTAGCAACGAGTTGGTTTGCCAGAATCAATTCTAAAATCACGTTGCCTTACAAAATTGATTGGCAAACCAATGCCACCTACAATGCTCCACAAAACAACGCTCAAGGAAGAAGTTTAGGTGTTTTAAGTGCCAACTTGGCCTTTAGCAAAGATGTTTTAAAAGATAAAGGAACAATTGCGTTGAACGTAAGTGATGTGTTTAATTCCAGAAAAAGAATTTCTGAAGTGAATTTACCTCAAGTGCAATCCTATAGTGAAATGCAATGGCGAGTAAGACAAATTAACCTTACTTTCACGTATCGTTTTAATAAGCAGAAAAACGAAAGAGATAAAAACCAACGAAGAGAAAACGGAGATGACGGTGAGTTTATGGGAAGACCATAAAAAAAGGGATGCGATGGCATCCCTTTTTTTTTACAAATCTATATGGTTAAGAGATTTGTTCTTCTTTTTTAGCCTTTCTCTCTTTGATTAATTCCATAATCGCTCCGCCCAACCAATAGTGAACAAAACCTACCAAGAATATCATTAACCAAAAACCAATGGTTAAAATGGT
>JAFLBT010000134.1 GCA_017302935.1 Flavobacteriales bacterium
AGCATGCTGGTGAATTCCATCGGGAAGATGTACTTGGTGGAGGGACTGTTGCCGATGTTCTTGAGCGTCTCGAAGTATTGTAGGGTCATGGTCTTCTGGTCGACGGTCTTAGTCGGCTGTTTTCTTTTTAGTATTCAAAAGCATTTTACCTAAGCGAATTTTTTCTGAAACAAAAATTGCTTCAAAACATGTTACCATAGATAGTATTTTATTAGAAACCATTTCAGCGGAACAGGAAATTTCAACTGCTGAAAATGGGGTGGATTCTTTTAGTCGCAAGAAAATTGTCTTTGAACAAATCGACGGTATAACTTTTCCGGCTGAAGAATATGAACAATACAAAGGGTTTCAATATTTGATTCCATTTTATGAGAAATTATACCAAATGGAAACTGAACAAAAAGGCGATGTTCGAATTGCTTATTTTGGCGATTCAATGACCGATGGCGATATGATTGTTCAAGATTTCCGTAGAGCGTTACAAAATCAATATGGTGGGAAAGGAGTTGGTTTTGTGCCGATTACTTCAGAATCTGCCAATTCCAGAAGTTCTGTGGTGCATCAATTTTCTCCCAATTGGAAGACACAATCTTATTTAAATGTCAAAAGGCCGCTTAATCCTTTTGGGGTGAATGGACATGTGTTTTTTGCCAATGACACCGTTTCTCAACCTTGGGTAAGTTATAAAGCAGGAAAAGGGTTGCACACTTCTAATTTAGACAATCCAACGTTGTTTTATGGAAAATCAGATAACAAGAGCGGTGAAATTATCCTAAAAACAGGAAAAGATACATTGATAAAAAAATTAAACCCCGAAAAATTAGTCAATGCTCTTTCGCTGTCAACGAGTTTAAAATATTTGAAAGCTTTTTTTAAAAAGGCAGATTCCATTCCATTTTACGGATTTAATTTTGACGATGGAAAAGGCGTGCATGTTGATAATTTCTCTAACCGAGGAAATTCCGGGTTGCCGATTTCTACATTTAATGTGAATGTGATGAATCAATTTCAAGAGCGATTTGATTATGATTTAATCATTTTACATTATGGAACAAACGTTCTCAATTATGGTTCTTACAATTATACTTGGTATGAACGCAAGATGAATCAAGTTGTTAATCATTTGAAAGCTTGCTTTCCGGGTGTAACCATTATGGTCATTTCTACCGCTGATAAAGCAACGAAATATGATTTAGAAATGAAGACTGATTCAGCAGTAGTTCCGCTGAGTTTGGCTCAAAAGAAATATGCCATTCAATCGAAATCGGGCTTTTTTAATTTGTATGAAGCCATGGGTGGAGAAGGTTCTATGACCAAATGGGTAGAAGAGGAAGTTCCGGCGATGGCAGCTAAAGATTATACCCATTTTAGTTATCGTGGGGCTCAAAAAGTTGCCGACTTATTATACAATCAGTTGCAAGAAGGTTATGTTATGTATAAAAATCTTCGAAAGCGTCAAAAAGTTGTTCCTGCCAAAACCGTATCAGATTCTGTTTTATCCCCTAAAAAGCCTGAGCATGAAAAGTAAGTTATGGTGTTTTCTATTTTTCTGCCACTTTTCACTTTTGGCTCAAACGGATTCTCTATTTGTTGAGATTGATACTACTGTTGTGATTACTACCAAAAATGCTCTGACCAATGCTTCTTTCATAAAAGATGTTTTTACCAAATTGAGTCAATTGGAAAAAAATAAAAAGGGAAAGGTAAACATTGTTCACATTGGTGATTCACACATTCAAGCCGATTTATTTTCAGGCTATAATCGAACAATTTTGTTGCAAAAATTCGGAAATGGGGGAAGAGGTTTTGTTTTTCCGCATGCGTTGGCTAAAACCAATAGTACTTCCGATGTGCGATTTTCGTCTAATCAAACGTGGGAAAGTCAACGTAATATTTATCCTGATGTTGGAAATCCGGTGGGGTTGAGTGGTTTTGCTTTGTTTACGAAGAAAAATGATTTTGCGATAGAAATGAATTTGAAGGATAAATCGTTTGGTTTTTCCTCACTAAAAATCATTACACCTCAAAACCAGAAAATGTTTGATGTAGCTTTGGCTTCCAAAATCATTAAACTGGAATCAGATATTCCTAAAAATATCATTCATAAAATTAAAAGTGGCGAAAATTTATCGGTAATAGCCGATAGGTATAATCTCTCCATTCAAGCTATTAAAACAGCTAATGGTTTAAAAAACAATAACATCAGAGCGGGAAAAACATTGAAAATTCCATCTAACGAAAAGGAGAAAAAGGTAGTAGAACGTTCTGAGTTTATTCCGTTGCTTACCAAAGAAAGTAATGGGTATCATTTGTTTGAATCAGATTCGTTATTGCATAAAATATATCTTATTCCGGCAATGGAAAAGACCGATTTTGCTCTTAACGGTTTGGTTTTGGAAAATATTTCACCCGGTGTCGTTTATCATACAATTGGTGTAAATGGTGCAAAATGTTCTGATTTTACAAAATTCCCACTGTTTTTTGAGCAATTGAAGGTGCTTTCTCCTGATTTGGTCATTATTTCGTTGGGAACAAATGAAAGTTTTGACAAATTAATTACAACTGATTATATCACTCAACTTAATTTAATGATTGAAGGGATTCGTACTAAAAATCCGGAAACGGCAATTTTGATTACTACTCCACCGCCATCACAATTTAAACGCAAATTTCCCAATACATTTGTTGCGGAGTATGCCAGAGAAATTTTAGCTCAATCCACTACACACAATTATACAGTTTGGGATATGTTTTCCATTTCCGGCGGTTTGTTTGGAATTTCGCAAAGTGCAAAGGCCGGATTAATAGGAGCGGATAGAGTGCATTACACCAAAAATGGCTATGAAAAGCAAGGACAACTTTTTATGGAAGCTTTTTTAGAAAGTTATGAAGAATTTAAAACTTTAATCGAAGAATAATACGTGAAACTGCTTTCAAATAGCCGTCAATGGTTGGAAACTTTGGTTGGAAACCCTACTTGGGAACAAGTGCAAAGCTGGTTTGTATTTGACCCACAAAAACCATTGTTGTTTAACAGTGCGTTGTTTTTGGGCATGTTTTTGGTGTTTTACTTTTTCTATATTTTAACCCAAAAAACACATCGCCTTCGCATTGCGTATGTAGTGGTTTTTTCACTTTTTTTCTACTATAAATCGAGTGGTATTTTCTTTTTGCTGATTATCTTTTCCTCGGTGTTGGATTACGCCATAGCCAAATTGATTTATGACGAAAAAGATACGTTTTACCGAAAATTCTATTTAGTGGTCAGTTTGGTGGTCAATTTAGGATTGTTGGGTTACTTTAAATATACCAATTTTTTTATTGATAATGCTAATTCACTTTTTGACAAAAATTTTGAATTTCAAGATATAATTCTCCCGGTTGGAATTTCATTTTATACGTTTCAAACGCTTAGTTATACGATTGATGTCTATCGAAAGGAACTCGAACCGACCAAAAGTTTCATGGACTTTTTGTTTTTCGTTTCGTTCTTTCCGCAGTTGGTGGCGGGACCAATTGTTCGGGCAAGCGATTTTATTCCGCAGATTTACAAGAAATTAAAACTTACCAAAGAGGAATTCAATGCAGCTTTGTTTTTGATTATAGGCGGATTATTGAAAAAGGCCGTGATTTCCGATTACATTTCCATCAACTTTGTAGATCGGGTATTTGACGCTCCCAATACCTATTCTGCTTTTGAGAATTTAATGGCTTCGTATGGCTATGCAATTCAGATTTATTGCGACTTCTCCGGATATTCCGATATGGCAATTGGTTTGGCGTTACTAATGGGCTTTTGGTTACCACCGAATTTCAGAACACCATATCAATCTGCTTCGGTTAATGAGTTTTGGCGACGTTGGCACATTTCGTTATCGTCTTGGTTGCGGGATTATTTATACATTTCGTTGGGAGGAAATAGAAAAGGAAAATTCAGAACCTATGTCAATTTATTTCTCACGATGTTGTTGGGAGGTTTGTGGCACGGAGCTTCTTGGAAGTTTGTCTTTTGGGGCGTTCTCCATGGATTGGCCTTAGCTGTAGAGCGATTTTTTGGTAGTTTCATCAAGTTGCCTAAAAACTACTTCGTCCGAACCATTCAAATTTTCTTGACGTTTCATTTTGTGGCGTTTTGTTGGTTGTTTTTTAGAGCAAAAGATTTTCCTACCGCTTTTGAAATTATGCAAAACATTGGCAAAATCACCTTTAATCCACAGCAATGGTTGATTATTGCTCAAGGCTATCAAAATGTATTTTTATTAATTGCCATTGGATTTGTTTGGCATTTTCTTCCTCATAACTTCATCAAACTACTTCAAAAAGGATTTGACGCCACACCATTAATCGGGAAAGCTGTTGTGTTGGCTTTTGTCTATTGGATTGTCTATGCCACGGCATCAGCAGGGCCACAACCGTTTATTTATTTTCAGTTTTAGTGGAATTCAACAAAGAAGTTTATTAAAATATAAAAACCGCAAAGTCATTTGACATTTGCGGTTTTTACAAATAATTTTATTGAGCTTTAGAAAGTCTATCGGTATTCTGATTAGTCTCTAATTGCTCTAAAACTTCCATTGGTTATGGTAGCTGTTGTACCCTCATCATTAGTGCCGGTAAAGCTGAATGTTCCTTTTACATATCCATCGCCTAATTCAGTAATCACTAAAGTACCGGAAGAAGCGTCAATCACTTCATCGCCAATCCATACATCAGCTGAATATAGGGTGTCAACATTATCATCAGACACAAAATCATCAGTGATTTGATGTGTACCAACAGTAGCTCCATTCGGCATCCACAAAGAAATTCTTGAGAAATCACTATTTATAGTTCCGCTTCCTAAAATTAAAGTTCGCAAAGAAGTAAGCGTTTCCGGTTCAAAATCATAATTCACACCATTTAAGGTATAACGAATATAAAAGGTATTGTCCTGATTTCCGCCACCTGAGGAATCATCATCCGAAGAACAACCCATAAGGCTAATTGTAATCAAAGCAAAGAATAGAAAAGATAATTTTTTCATGGTAAATAGTATTTAATAGTTATTATTTTATTGTTTAAAACGCTTCTTGTTTGGAGTTTTTCAAACACTTTTTAAGTTGAATTCTACTTTAAAGAATAGTGTAAAACAGCCTATTTCAAGAAATTAATCGTTGAGTGGCATTTTCCAAACGGGTGCAAACATAAGCATAATAGTTAATAAAAAAGCGTTAAAATAAAATAAGGCGTGTTAATTATACTTGTTTTTAATTGGAATGTTAATTTGCTGCGAGGTCAGGAGACCATCGCAGAGCAGCGTGCCATTGAGTAGACTTCTGGCAGCTGGGGTCGGGAGACCATCGCAGAGCAAGGTGTCATTGAGTAGACTTCGGGTGGCTGGGGGTTCATAAATTATGGTTTCAATTCCATCTCATACATTTTTAGAACTTTTAAAATATTTTCATCATTCATTTCATTCGTTTTTATAAATGCAATAATTTTTTCATTACCCTTACAAAACTTTATTAGTTTATTTTTTTTACTGTTAAACCCTCCTATATTGTATTCAGTTCCCTTTTCATCAAAAATATAATTAACTACTTCATCTGAGTAATTCACCCAATTGTAGTAATGAAATTTATACCAAACAACTTTGTTTTGATAAATGACTTCCAATAATCGTGGAAAATTTTCTTTCTGAACAAAGATTCTTATTTTTCCATCTAAATCAATCAATTCCATTTTATTAATCGATTTAAAATTAAATTTTGTTTCTTTATAGGAACCATCAATTAGTGTAAATTCTTTATTGTAACTGCTTTCATGTGCTTTTTTTTTGTCAAATAAATATCTTTGTGCCAAAATATATCCTTTTATACTATCACCTGATACTAAATTAAGGTATGCTCTTATTTTAACAGTTTGCCCAATCATATCGTTTGACAGTAAAATAAGTAATAAAGGTAGGAGTATAGTAAAGTAAGGTTTTTTCATTTTTAGAATATTTATTTTTAAAAATTATACAGCACAATCAATTTTGGTAGCTACCCGAATTCGCAGAGCAAGGTTTTGCTAAGTAGACTTCGGGCAGTAAGACTTATCTAATTTCCAACATAACAATCTTTTCCGGGACGTCAGATTTTTTTAGTATTAAACCATACTTTTTTAACTCCTCATTTAATGTTTTTGGATTCTCATAACTCCAATTTAATTCCATATCAAAAACAAAATCAATACCGGTTTTGTCTTTTACCGGAAGGTAAGTTTGATTTTCTAAGTACCAAATCAATTCGTTAGAGGTGATTTTTATTCCCTTAAAATAGGGCCCAATAGATATTATACTGTTTTTTTCATTTTGTGAAATTCCAGGAAGTTTTGAGCTGTCTAATATTTGTAAAGTATACAAAGAGTCGATGTTTTTCTCTTGTAAACAAGCTTTAAATCCGCTGTTTTCATTAAGGATTTCCTTGGCATTTTCCAGTAGATTTTTAGTATATCCGGCAGAATGCTCTAATTTAAAGCAATATTTGTTAACACTGAGAGAATCAAAATTTACATCTAACCTTGCCGCCGTAGTAAGTTCGTAAATATCTGTGAGTAATCTGTAAATAGATACGTTGTTAAATTCCAATGAAACAGGTTCATTCTTTTCATTGCGTTTTATTTCATTCTTGAAACTTAAATTTTTATTTTCATCGGTCAATGTATAGTGATAAAACTCATTTTTAACCTCTTTGAACAAATTTAAATTTGTTGGCTGATCTTTTTGTTTGATCAACTCAATTTCATTACCCGCGATGAAATCTGCAATGATTTTCTCTGTAAGTTGTTTGGGTGTTGTTATTGCTTTTATAATACCATTTTTATCGATAAGTACGGTGTGCGGAATCTCCCGATAATCAAAAAATTCTTTATGGTTACTATCGCATGCAATTTTTAGGTTAGTTTTCGTATTATCGATATATCGCAAAAGGTTATTTACTTTATCACTTGAAATTGTTAAGATTTCTAACTGATTACCGAATTTGTTTTGATACTGTTCTAAATCTTTCATTGCCGGTAGGCATGGACCACACCAAGTTGCCCAAAATTCTAAGATGAGCGGTTTACCTTGATTGCTGATATCAAACGGTTTTTTGTCCCCGTTTAATACGTCTTTAAAGATATATTGCGGAACTTTGTCTCCAATTTTTAACTGCCCAAAGCCGTTAGTTGTTGCAAATAAAAGGTATATAATAATTATTTTGTTCATTGGATTTGTGTATTTAGGCAACTAACAATTAGAGCTTTGCTTTTTGGAGTATTAATTTTACCTATTCATTACAAATATAGTTAATCATTCCACGTAAGAGCCAAAAAAAATACCTGACAATTAATTATTTAAGCCTATAAGTAAGGAAAAGCTTGTAGTATGATGATGATGAGATTTAAGAAAGCTTATGTTTTCATTTTTTGACTATTAATTTTTTTAAAAACTAGCACAATCAATTTTGATAGCTACCCGAATTCACAGAGCAATGTACCATTAATTCGACTTTGGGCAGCTCAGGTTTATGTATAAAACGCAAAGTCAGTTGACGTTTACTTTGTGTGTTCGCTTCGCTTCAGTGCGTAGCTTTTCTTAAGAATATTATTCCTGAACATTTTTCGCAGTTGGTGGTCATCTATCTAACCCCCTGATATCCGAAGTTTCCACGATTCTATGCGAAGGTCTTCCTAATCCAAAGTTGGCACATGCTCTGCGAATGTCTGTGACTTCGCAGCAAAACACTTCCTATTTTTAATACCAATCATACCTTTGCACATTATTTACATTCATCACATCAACAATAGGATTGTCTGCTTTTTCTATACAAACTAAGCCAACATCATTCACATAGTTAGAAGCACTTGAATACAAATAGTGTGACGCTTTTTCAACTAATCCTGAACGTACAGGATTCAGATGAATATAATCTAATTTTGACCACATAAACGGATTGGTATAAATTTCTTCCGGATGATTGCCATACTGCCAGAATTGATAAACTTTATTTCTGTAATGACTTTCAGTTGCCAATCTAAAACGTTCTAACATCCATTCCATTCTGCTTTCCGGTTCTGATTGTATTTTGCTTAAAATTGTTTTGGCTGTATATTTCTTAAAATCACGAATCAAATCAGACAACTTCCCCTCGCTAGATTGAACAACCATATGTATGTGATTGCTCATTATCACATAGCCATATAAAACCATTCCTTTATTTTTGATACAATAATCAAAAGAAGCAATGATTTCGTCTCGATACACTTTTCTTGAAAATACATCAATCCAATCCACTACAGTAATTGTAATAAAATGCGGTAGCTTTTGATCTCTAATGACATAACCTTCTTCCATATTCTTTAATTTAATCAAATATAATAAAAATTGGAATTGTATATTTGCTGCGAAGTCACAGACATTCGCAGAGCATGT
>JAFLBT010000135.1 GCA_017302935.1 Flavobacteriales bacterium
TATTTCGGTAGTTAAAATCGGAACCAAAACCGAGGGTAAAAATGTAGGTTCTATAACACTATATGATTCTCCAACTTTTGGAAAATCGAACAGAAATAATAATCACCGTTATGCCATGCAACCAATTGTGTTAAGAATTGCAAATAAATTAGGTGAAGGTGATTATGTAAACGGATTGAGTCCAAATGTTCCGCAAGATGAGAATATGGCAAATTTGGGTACACTTGGCGATGTTAATGAGCCTCTTCTTAACACAACGATTAATTATATTTTAGAATTTGGACGTCCAAGAGCAACTTATACAGAGGACGGAAAATTGTATTTCAAAGATAGAAAATCAATGCTACCTTATGGAAATGAAATGTATTTAAATGATGTTCCACAAGGATTGCTTCAAATTTTAAAGTAAATTAAATGCCCCAAAATTTGTGTTTTGGGGCATTGTTCTTTAAAACTGTAAATTCAATCCTATTTTGACATTTCTACCTCTAGTGTTGTATCCAACAGTTTCCACAAATTCTTCATTTAAAATATTGTTCACCGCTCCAAAAACAGACATGCGGTTTTTCAATACTTCATATTTGAGCATTCCGTTTACAAGTTGATAAGAACCCAAGAATACATTCGTAGTAGCAAATGTTCCACCGTCAAAAAATGCGTCTCTTCTGCCATCAACAAATTGGTAATTGATGCTGGCAAAAGTTCTTGCATTCATTTGATAATCCAACGCTATATTACCCTTGTGTTTAGGAATCAAACGATTCAATTCTTCAGGAATATCTGTAAATGAGTAATTTCCGGTTACTCTAACTTTAGTTGAAAAGTTGTAAGTTAATGTAGTTTCTACACCACGCACGCGATTTTCGCCTTCCACATTCACATAATAGGAGGCAAACGTTTCCGGGTCAAAGAAAAAACCAATTGAATTCGACTCTTCTCGGTAAAAACCAACCGTGTTTAGTGTCATTTTCTTATTCCAAAAAGTGGCTTCAAAACCTACTTCTGCTGTTGCGTTTTCTTCCGGAGTTAAGTCTAAATTCCCGTAGGGCGAATACAATTGATATAAACTAGGCGTAATATAAGCTGTACTGTAAGAGGTAATTATTTTCAATGGCAATTCTTTAAAATGATAGGACGGATTGACATTATAAACCCATTGATTATCATACACCGAATGTAAATTCAGTCGTGCTCCGGCATTAATATGCAATCCAAAGGGCGTATTGTAAACCGCTGTTATGTATGGGTCAACCAAATTAAATTTGGCATTTTCTCGATTGATCACATCAAAAGGCGTTTGCGTATTCATGTCGTGAAACTGAAACTGCGTTCCCACCACCATAAAAAAGGAAGAATTGAAATTGTATTTGTTCATAGCATCTGCCACCACACTTCTTGAGGTATAAACATAGTTATCTAAACTGCCCGACCATGAATTCAGTTCGTTGTAACTTCGCTCTAACAAAGTAAAACCCGAGTTGATTTTAAACTCTCCGTTTCTGTACTTGAATTTCGGATTAAATCCAAACCGAAATTGCTCTGAAAGCGATACATTCTCCAACACATCCGGACTATTGAAATTATCAAACGGGCCATCGTAATCTGTTTTCATGCGGTCATAATTGCCAAAGAAATCCAATTTTAATTTTGAAGTCGCTTGAACGCCAATCTTTGCTAAGGCATTCACTCGTGAAAATTGGTCTTCTTCAAAGTTTTCACCCGCCGCCTGCGAAATCCCTTTGGTTTCCGTGCTATTCAACGAAGCATAATAATCTACTTTATCCAAAGTGCCATTCAATCCAAAACCTTGATTGAAATCTTGCGGATTGCCTCTAAAGTTTTCACTTGTGTTTTGTGTACCCAAATGCATGTACGCATTTCCTGAAATTTCCTTTTTTGTTGCTTTTTTCAACGTGATATTAATCACCCCCGAAGCCGCGCCAGTTCCATACAACGTACTGGCTGCCCCTTTCATTATCTCAATGCATTCCACTTGCTCTGCCGGTAGCAAACGCAAGTCGTATTCCAAATTAATTCCCGAAGCATCCGTCATCGGAATCCCATCAATCACAATCAATACCTGACGATTTCTACCACCTCGAATAAAGTAGCTGAGGTTTTTACCGTTGGCACTTTGGTTTCCGTTGACTTCCAAACCTACCGCTTGACTTAAAACCGTAGCCACCGATTGTCCGGAGTTTCGCTCCAAATCTTTTGCCGTGATTTTTTTAATAATTTTACCTGATTTTTCTTTGGACTGTTCAAATTTGGTGTCCGAAATTACCACTTCTTTCAATGAAATGGTGTCTTGTTGTGCCATGGCACACGTTCCCCATAACGCTACAATAGCGGTACAGTACCTGAATTTTTGATTCATTTTAAGTTAAAAATAATTTTACTAAAATGGGAGAAAAGCATAGAATTTACCCATACCCAAACCTTTTTTCCCGAAAGTTTGTTACTCAATGTATGTGGCAGGTCTCCTGGCTTGCGTCTTGTTGTTGGCCTTCTCATTCGCCTAGGCGAACAATGGCATGAAAGTGAACAACAAGCTAATTAGCTCACAGTTGCGGGTACAGCTCAGGATTTTGATTGAAGTGTCTTGTTTTCTGATTACTGAAAACTGTCACTGCCAACTTTTTCACCTGATTCCCTTTTAATGCTCGGCCCAAAAAAGGCGTTGCAACCAAAATACGGGACAAAAGTAAACATTTTAAGTAAACATTTCTTAATTTTTTTCAGAAGCTATTCCGGCTTTTCGTTCCAAGCTTTTTTGTCTTGTTGCTTTTTTCTAAGGCACAAAAAGAGCTCCCTTTGGTCGCTTTTTTGTACCAAGAAAAAATGCAACAATCCTGCAAAAGGCTTTCCACTGCAATCCGGGCTAGGGGAGTCTGCTTCAAAGAAAACGGAATTAAGATTTGTCATTTTTTCTTTTTCATCTTCACCCACAACCAGATAAAACCCACTATAAAATGAAGCAAAACAATTCCTCCAACGATGTACATAAAGGTATTGGAATCTCGCATATCTGATTTTTCTGTAAAGGTAAATAGTCAATTAATTTCCAAAGATAACATTTGTTACAAACCGTTACCTTTGCAAAAAATTGTTCCATGAAAAAGCTCATTTTATTTTCAATATTTTCTTTTTTCTTCATTTCCTGTCAACAAAAAGAGAAAAAAAGTAAAGAAATCCAATCTCAGGAAAATTACATTCGCTACGCCACCGGACTTTCTATTCAGAAATATGACGATTTTTCCATCGTAACCGTTTCCAATCCCTGGCCAACTTCAGATAAAAAGTACACCTATATTTTACATAAACCCACCGCCAAAATTCCGGATAGTTTACAAAAATATGCTGCGATTCAAGTGCCAATACAATCCATCGTTGTGACTTCAACTACACACATTCCGGCACTAGAATTATTAGGAGTTGAAGACAAATTGATCGCTTTTCCTAACACCGATTATATTTCTTCCGAAAAAACGAGAACCTTAATCGAATCCGGAAAAATCCGCGAAATCGGAACCAATCAAAGTTTAAACACCGAAGTTTTACTCGATATGCAACCCGACGTAATCATTGGTTTTGGCGTAGATGGCGAAAAGAAAACCTATGATAATTTGCAACAAAACGGACTAAAAATTCTCTACAACGGCGATTGGACGGAGCAGCATCCGCTCGGTCGTGCAGAATGGATTCAATTGTTTGGTGTTTTATTTGGCTTAGAAGAAAAAGCAGATCAGGTTTTCAAAACCATCGAAAAAGACTATTTGGAAGCCATTGAGTTAGCCAAAAAAGCCACTTCAAAACCAACTATTTTGAGCGGAGCCATTTACCAAGACCAATGGTATTTGCCACAAGGGAAAAGTTGGGCAGCCCAATTTCTAGATAATGCTGGTGGAAATTATCTTTGGGCAGCAACCGAAGGAACCGGAAGTTTATCCCTTTCCTTTGAAACTGTTCTCGAAAAAGCCCAAAATGCCGATTTTTGGATTGGTCCAGGGCAATTTACTTCCTTTGAACAACTCGAAAAATCCAATCCCAACTACAAACATTTTAAAGCCGTTCAAAACAAAAATGTCTATTCGTTCAGTTCCAAAAAAGGAAAAACCGGCGGAATTATTTATTACGAATTAGCTTCTAATCGCCCGGATTTAGTGTTGAAAGACTTAATCAAAATTCTGCATCCGGATGTAATGAAGGATTATGATTTGTACTTTTTCGAGAAATTGAAATAGTTGAATTATTAATGTGATATAAATTAGTTAAGTTTGTAAGTAATCCGAAAGATATAAAATAATAATGGACAAAAGGTTTACAGACATAATTCAAATTATTAAACAATCTCGGGCAAATGCGATTAAAGCTGTAAATGCCGAATTAATAAATCTTTATTGGAACATTGGAGAATTTATCAGTAAAAAAATTGAAAAGTCAGAATGGGGCGACGCTGTCGTAAAAGAATTAGCCAACTATATTCATCAAAATGAGCCGGAAATAAAAGGATTTTCCGACAAGAATATCTGGCGAATGAAACAGTTTTACGAAACTTATAAAGATTTTCCAAAACTCTCAACAGCGGTGAGAGAAATTAGTTGGTCACATAACTTAGCAATATTTTCAAGATGTAAAACGGTTGAAGAGCGAGAGTTTTATTTAAAACTTTCTAAACAAGAAAATTACAGTTTTAGAGAACTTGACAGACAGATTTCAGCTGGTCTTTTCGAACGAACAATGATAAGCAATTCAAAACTCTCAACACTGTTGAGACAAAACAGTCTTGATGTTACAACTACCTTTAAAGATAGTTATGTTTTTGAATTCTTACATTTGCCTGAGCCTCATAATGAGAGTGAATTGCAACGCGGGCTTGTAAAACAGATGAAAGACTTCATACTAGAATTGGGTAAAGATTTTATTTTCATAGCCGAAGAATATAAATTACAGGTTGGTAACAACGACTTTTTTATTGATCTTCTATTTTATCATCGTGGCTTACAATGCTTAGTTGCTTTTGAACTCAAAGCAGATAAGTTTAAACCGGATCATTTGGGTCAGCTAAATTTTTATTTAGAAGCGTTAGATCGTGATGTAAAAAAAGAGAACGAGAACCCAAGCATTGGAATCTTGTTGTGTAAAGATAAAGACAATGAAGTGGTTGAATATGCTTTAAGCAGAAGTCTTTCTCCAACTATGGTTTCTGAATACAAAACCCAATTGCCCGACAAGAAACTTCTTCAACAAAAATTAAACGAAATGTTTGATAACGAGAATAATGAAAACATTTAATACAAATCCATAAATACTTAAAATCTCATAATTCTTAACGGTTCAAAAAATTGCCAACTCAAAAAAATAAAATACTATTCCTTTTTTTATCTTTCGCTTTAATCGGAACGTTTTTGCTTAACCTTAGTTTAGGTTCCGTTTCTATTCCAACAAGCGAAATTTTTAATTCCATCCTTGGTAACGAAATCAAAACATCTTGGGAAATTATTCTGTGGAATTTCCGCTTACCAAAAGCCATTACAGCCATTTTAGTGGGAATGGGCTTGTCTATTTCCGGATTGTTAATGCAAACATTATTTAGAAATCCGCTTGCCGGACCGTATGTACTCGGATTAAGTTCGGGTTCAAGTCTAGGTGTCGCTTTTGTGATTATGGGAGCCGGATTTTTGCCTTCTTTTTTTGTCTCCGATTACGGAATAGTTTTGGCTTCTTCGTTGGGAAGTTTTTTGGTTTTATTGGCGGTTTTAGTCGTTTCCCAAAGGTTACGAGACACGATGGCGATTTTGATTGTAGGGCTTATGTTTGGAAGTTTTACAAGTGCCATTGTGAGTATGTTGAGTTATTTTAGCACCGCTCAAGAACTGCAAAAATTCACCTTTTGGTCCATGGGAAGTTTGGCTAATTTGCCGTGGAGTTCCATCTTAATTTTAGCCATTTGTTGCGGTTTGGGATTAGTGTTGAGTATTTTCAGCATCAAACCTTTAAATGCGTTGTTATTAGGAGAAAATTATGCCAAAAGTCTCGGACTAAATTTCAAAAAAACGCGATTAATTATCATATTTGCCACCAGTATTTTAGCCGGAAGCATCACTGCTTTTGCCGGACCCATTGCTTTTGTGGGATTGGCCGTTCCGCATTTGGCTAAATTGCTTTTTCAAACTAGTAATCATTTTATCTTATTTTGGAGTACCTTGTTAATCGGAGCTATTTTGATGTTGGTTTGCGATTGCATCGCCCAACTTCCTGGAAGCGATTTTACTTTGCCAATTAATGCCATTACTTCCATGGTTGGAGCTCCGGTTGTGGTTTGGCTTTTAGTCAGAAAACGGAAAATAATGATTTAAAAAAAACTCAGTAACTCAGTATCTCAGCAACTCAGCACCTCAAATTATGATCCTCCAAACGCAAAACCTCTCCATCGGCTACACTTCCAAAATAACAACCAAAACGGTTGCTTCTGAAGTTTCCATTCAATTGGAACAAGGAAAATTAATTGGTTTGGTAGGAGCCAATGGTATTGGTAAATCAACTTTGTTGCGAACAATTACCGGAATTCAAAAACCATTATCCGGAACGGTTTTATTAAACGAAAAAGCAATCGATACATTTGAACCTTTGGATTTAGCTCAACAAATCAGTGTGGTGTTAACGGAAAAATTGCCACCCAGTAATTTAACGGTTTATGAGTTGATTGCATTAGGGAGACAACCTTACACCAATTGGCTGGGGAAATTAACAGACGATGATAAAATTCAAATTGATAAAGCCATTGCATTAACCGAAATTTATCATTTAATCCATCAAAAACATTATGAAATCAGTGACGGTCAATTGCAAAAAGTTTTAATAGCCAGAGCATTAGCCCAAGATACGCCTTTAATTGTTTTGGATGAACCTACTACGCATTTAGATTTATTGCATAAAGTTTCTTTGTTTAAACTCTTGAAAAAATTGACAGATGAAACCCAAAAATGCATCTTGTTTTCTACGCACGATATTGATTTGGCTATTCAATTGAGTGATGAAATGATTGTGATGAATGGACAAACTGTGATTCAAGACCAGCCTTGTAATTTGATTTCGAAAGGGGTTTTTAATCATTTATTTGAAAATGAATTTATTTTTTTTGATTCTAACAAAGGAAAGTTTATAATCAAATAAATGTCAAATAAATTCATATTTTCCTTATTTTTACTTTTCAAAAATCATCGCCAAATGTCAGATATTATTCTTTTTACCATCGTATTCATTATCGCATTAGTTCTCGGAATTTATATTGGGAAACTATTGTCTACAGCTCATTCCAAATCTGAAAAATCAAGTCTGGAAGAACGGATTAATGGACTAATAGCCCAAATTGACCAATTGAAAGTTCGTTTTCAAGAGGAGCAAAATCAATTTACCAAAAACTTGGAAATCGAACGAAAAGAAAAAGAAGAAATTCGTCGCGAAAAAGATTCCCTATCGATGCAACTCACCAAAAAAGAAGCCGATTTTGAAAATCTTTGGCAACGCAACAAAGAACAAAAGCAAGAAGTAGAAGAACTACAAGAAAAATTTACTAAAGAATTTGAAAATTTAGCCAATAAAATACTCGAAGAAAAAACCGTAAAATTTACTGAGCAAAACAAAGAGAATCTGAAAAATATTTTATCGCCTTTACAGGAAAAAATCCAGCACTTTGAAAAGAAAGTAGAAGATACGCATAAAGAAAGTATTGATTACCACGCTGCTCTTCGTCAGCAAATTGTTGGGTTGAAAGAAATGAATGAACAAATGAGCAAAGAAACGCTCAATTTGACCAAAGCTCTCAAAGGAGATAGTAAAATGCAAGGAAATTGGGGCGAATTAATTTTGGAACGGGTACTTGAAAAATCCGGTTTAGAAAAAGGACGCGAATATGAAGTTCAACAAAGTTTTATGACAGAAGAAGGCAATCGTGTGCAACCCGATGTAGTGATTAATTTACCCGACGGCAAAAAAATGATTGTGGATTCTAAAGTTTCGCTAACGGCTTATGAACGTTTTGCGAATGAGGAAGATGAGGCTCAAAAAGTAGGATTTTTAAAAGACCATATCAATTCCATTAAACGTCATGTGGAGCAATTGAGTGATAAAAATTACCACGATTTGTATCAAATGGAAAGTCCGGATTTTGTCTTGTTGTTTATACCAATTGAATCCGCTTTTGCGATTGCTTTGAATGAAGATAATTCATTGTATAACAAGGCGTTTGAGCGAAATATAATCATTGTAACCCCAACTACTTTATTAGCTACTTTACGCACCATTGACAGCATGTGGACGAATCAAAAGCAACAAGAAAATGCGTTGGAAATTGCCCGACAAGCCGGAGCATTGTATGATAAATTTG
>JAFLBT010000136.1 GCA_017302935.1 Flavobacteriales bacterium
TTTAATTAAATTTTCATAAGCCTGTTTTCTGCCCTCTTCAGTCATAAATTCTTTTGAACGTGCAGATTTTAGAATGGTTCCTCCTTTATTTACTATATTATGTACTGAACGTGGCCCCATTTCTTTGAAGTCTCCTTCAATCATTCCTTGATAACCTCTGTAAATTCCTAAACATTGTACTTTATAATAAGCACAAGTTCTAACAACAGATCGAATGGCTGCATTCATCCCCGGAGAATCTCCACCGGAAGTAAGTACACCTATTTTTTTTATTATTTTGCTCATTTTTTTTAGTTTATACTGTAAAATTAGCAAAGTTTAGGGACTTAAAATAGTAGTTTTTTGAGTAATTAATAGAATAGTCGAAAATCAAACGTTTTCGTTGATAAGTTTTTGGAAGAAAATTTTTATTTACTAACTCGGGTTAGTCATGAGGAATATTTTCATCAACCTCTGTTGATTGATTAACCGGTTTTGGTTTTTCATTTTTCTTTTTTCGATCAGAAAAATTTATAAAATCCGGTGAATAATCAGAATCTTCATTTTCATTTTGTGATTCTTTCTCTTTTTTATAAGTCGAGTTTCTAAAGATTTTATAAAACAATTCGTTGAATGTACTAAAATCAACTTGATAGGATATACCAATTCCTTGCGTATAACCAATTCCTTCCCCTATGTATGTAATGTCATTTTCTCTGTTAAAAGCTTTCATGTTAAGTGTACCGTCTTTATTTACGCGATACAACACCTCAATATCACCTACAATTGCAGCTTCGTTCACACCTCCAACCGGTACACCCAACACACCATTTACAGAAATTCGATCATTGATTATGAAGGATGTTGAAACACTTACATTACCATCTGTTTCGCGATTTGGAGTTTTTTCAGGGGCAACATAACCCACTTCAATTGAAATTTTACTATCCGCATCTTTAAACAAACTATCAAATACACCACTCGCAGTTTGGAATAAATTATTATATAATGCATTTTGACCAACAGCAGAACTGTCATCACTAATAAAACTATTAGAGGCTAAAAGATACAAGGCTTGTGTTTGTCTAATATCTTTATCACTAAGTTTTGTATCAATTTCAGAACGTAGAATAGAACTAACTGTTGGAAAATTGATATTAAAATCCGGTTCAGGATTACTGATTGTTCCGTTAATAGTAATGGCTACTTCAACAGGAACTTTTTGATTTAACGTAGTATTGTTTAATAAAACTCCCGGATTGGCTCTTGTTTCATACAATGCTTCTAAATTCAATCGAGCTTTAAGCGGATCTCCTTCCCACACAATGTTTCCATTGTTTTTTACATTGAATTTTTTACTTACTAAACCTCGATATTTAAAATTATATTCACCTTCATCAACCATAAAATCACCATACATATTAAATTTCCCCAAGGTGTTAATTTGAAGTGATAAAATTCCAACTCCGCGACCTTTCATATTGTGACCTGATTCTTTATCTAAAATCACTTCAATTTCAGCATTTTTGTTGATATCTAGTTCAAACTCAAGTTCCAATCCATTATACCTTTTTTCATTTCTGTTTGCGGTCAATAAGTTGTATTTCTCTTCTTTTGTCACAAAATGAATAAACGAATTTTCACTAATCGATTGGTTATCTAAAATAGGTAATTTAATTGCGGTACCTTTTTCTGATTTTGCGTTCACTTTGATCAACAAACCATCAGTTGGACCTGATATGTTGGCATCACCGGAAATAAATGCTTTTCCATAATAATAAGCTTCATCGCTATCTTGTGTATCTAAAACACATAAATAATTTGAATTGACACCAATATCTAAAATCCAATTGGAAAGTTTAGAATGTTTCACATTTCCGGTTAAGATTCCTTTAGTTTTATATTTTGTATCGGTAATCGATATGTTACGCATCAAAAATTGTCTTTCTGTGAGGTCAACAATTGAATTTGGCTCCATTTCTAAATCAACATTCAGATAGGGAATTCTTAAACCGGCTTGGTTCAAAAAGAGTCTACCGTTCATTTCAGGGTTGTCAATTGCTCCTTTGAAATTTGCATTTCCGTTTACTAATCCTCTGATATTAGACACCACATCACCACCCATTGTGCTAAAAGCCCCAATATTAAATTTATCAAATTTAACATCGATATTCATCGTTGGAATTTTATCTTTAAAGTACAAATTCCCTAATAAATTAAAACTTTCAACATTTTCATTTTCCAATGTTGATGTTACATTAAAAATATTGAAATCATCATTCCCTTTAATGTCTAATTTGATAGTACCTAGTTTTATATTATTTACCAATAAATTATTGACATTTAAGGAGGCATAAGGTTCAAACTGCGTTTTATTTTGTTTAAAATTGACCACTCCATTCATGTTTCCATCCATAGTAAAATTCTCAATGTCAGGAATAATTTTACCAATATTAACTTCATTAAACTTAATTTCTAAATCTTTAAAATCATTGCCTTTTACTACTCCATTGAAGTCAACCCGCTGAATTTCATGTGTTAAAGAAAAATGATCAAAGTTGAAATTATTTAACTTTTTATCAAAAATTATTTTGTTGGAATTATCATCCATTTCATTTAAAAACCATATATAATCTTTGAATTTCAATTCTGATTTAAAAAATCCAACAACATTGTTATTGTCATTATTAATGGTATGATAGGCATCAAAATTGAAATAATCTTCACTATTTTTTCCTCCTTTGAACTCAGTTCTAAAAATTAAAGAATCTTTTCTAGTAATGTTAATGAGGTTAAAATCAGCAATTTTATACCATTTATTTTTGATACTATCAATTGAAATAAAGGAATTAAAAAGTGGATTTTTGTTGTCAATCTCTAACGAAATGGCATGAATATCATTATCAAAAGCTTCAATTTTAGAGGAGGTTAAATCCAATTTAAAATCATTTGTGTCTGCATTAATACTACCATTAATTTTTGTATCCGAACTCAAACTGATCTCTGGATAAAAAATCTCAATAATTTTATTGTAAACTGAGAAATCAAATCGAAGATATTGACCTTTTTTTACTTTATTATAGTTAAAATGAGCATATATACTACCCAATGAATTTTCAACTAATTTCGGAACTTCTTCAAAATCAAATTTACCCTCAATTTTTCCATCAATAATGTCCGGTGAATTAATGGTAATTAAACGTTGATTAGAATTATCAAAATTCGATGTAATTGTAAAATTATCAAACACAAAAATATCTCTACCATTTTGATACGATGATTGTTCAATTTTTAAATCTCCATACATCGTATTAATGTTATTGCCAATCAAATTACTGAAAATTTTTCCTTTAAAAATGGAAATACTATCTGATTTTACTAAATTTAATTTTTTCAAATTCGCATAATCAATTTGGGTGTCAAACTGATAGACTTTTACTTTTTTAGACATGTCTATGACACCCTTAAAGTCCATAAATAAATTAGGATCATTAACGTTTAACTTTCCTTTAAAAATTGGCGATTTGAAACTACCATCAACTATAATTCCCTTATAATTATAACCTTTAAATTGAAGTTGATTAACTGCACCCGTAATTTTAGTGTCAATAAATTTTTCTGTAAATCCTTTACCATTTACTTCGGCATCTAAAGAAACTTTCCCTAAATCGCGTTCATTTATGAAAGTTCCAATATCAAAATTATGGGTTGATATAGTACCGGAATAATTGGCATTATCAATATTTTGAATATTGGTCATATACAAATCAGCTTCCACATCACCCAATGCCGATTGCATAAATAAATCGGTTTGAATTACATCAGTTGTCAGTTCTATTTGACCAATTACTGTAAATTGATTTAATTTACGTAATGATGTTGGTAAATTTTTTCCAAGTAAGTTTGGTAAAATACTAACCAAATCTTGATAATTTGAAGAGAGTTTATCAAAATTACCAATTAGTTTAAATTCCTGATTTTCGTTACCAAAAATGTTAATAAATTGAATATCTCCATTAATTTCTGAAGCATAATCATCGTTTAAAAGAAGTTGTTTGGTTTTAAAATTATTGAGAGTTCCAACAAGATGTGTAGAGAACGAAAATACATTTTCTTTACCCAATTCATCATAATAATTTCGAATATCTGATGATGCAATTTGAGCTTTTTCTACTATAAAATCCCAGATTACTTTATTGATGAAATCTGCAAAATCAGCTCGATTATACCGCATGGCTAAATTTCCTTCCAAATGCGATTTTTGGGTTTTGAGCAATAATTTTTCTAACAGAATATTAGTTTTGGTATAGGTGAAATCTGTATTGAGTTCTGTGACAAATAACCCTCTAAAATCCTTAAGAGATAGCTTACTGATATGCGTCGTAACATCACTTCCTTTAATCTTAAATCGATGTAAAGTTCCATTGATTTTCTTAAAATCAACACTTTTTGGTGTTTGTAAATTCTGATCAATTAGCACAAATCGTGAGTCGGCCACTCTGATTTTATTGGCTTTCATTAAAAACTTTCCAGACGATGGTTTTCCATCATCAAAAGCAGCAATAAATTTGTCTAAATTGGTTTCTTTTTCCGATTTATACTGTACCATTCTCAGATATAAATTGTTGATATTTATATCTCCAAAAAGCAAATCGCCATCAACTAACCGATTAATATCCAGAATATTGGTTTTGATTCTATCGGCAAAAATCAATGTATCTTTGTGATGATCTTTAATTAAAATACCTTTCAGTTTTACGCCGCCAAAAAAAGTAAAATTGACTTGATCAATCTGAATATCAGTACCAAAATCTTTGTTTATTCTTTCTGTAAAATACTGACCTAATTTAGTTTGAACTGACGGCAACGAGAGTAATACACTGATGATGAGCATCAACAGCAAAATTCCAATGAAGGAACGAACAATTATTTTTCTTATTTTTTTAATACTCTCGAACAATTAAAAAATTTGCAGCATAACGGGTAAAAAGCCTATTTTTACCAAAACAAAAGTAAATAATTTACCCTTTATTTTAACAGATTATTAAAGTAAATTATTCGTACAAAGTATAATTCAAATTTCATGCCTTTTTTATGACCGAAAAACCAATTTATCTTTTAGCAATTGAAAGCTCATGTGATGATACGGCTGCTGCTGTGCTCAAAAATGATAAAGTACTTTCTAATTTGGTTGCTCGTCAACACATTCATGAGGCATATGGTGGCGTTGTTCCTGAATTAGCATCAAGAGCTCATCAGCAAAATATTGTGCCGGTTGTGGATGCTGCTCTAAAAAAAGCCGGAATTACCAAAAATCAACTTCATGCTATTGCTTTTACACAAGGACCGGGGCTGATGGGTTCATTACTCGTAGGAAGTTCTTTTGCCAAATCAATGTCTATCGCACTTAACATTCCTTTGATTGCAGTGCATCACATGCAAGCTCATATTTTTGCACACTTCATTGATGAACCGGGATTTGACAAACCAACTTTTCCTTTTTTGGCTTTAACTATTTCTGGCGGACATACACAAATTGTAAAGGTTACTGATTTTTCAACTTTGGAAATTATTGGTGAAACAACCGATGATGCCGTTGGTGAAGCCTTTGATAAAACAGCAAAAATCCTTGGACTTCCTTATCCCGGCGGCCCTCTAATTGACCAATTTGCTAAAGAAGGAAATCCGAAAGCCTATTCGTTTACAAAACCAAAAGTGGATGGTTTGGATTTTAGTTTCTCCGGATTGAAAACACAAATTTTATATTTCATTCAAAAAAATACGCAACTAAATCCGAATTTTGTTGAAGAAAACAAAACTGATATTTGTGCATCTGTTCAACATACCATTATTGAGATTTTAATGGATAAATTGAAATTGGCCGTTAAGCAAACCGGAATTAGTCAAATTGCAATTGGTGGTGGTGTTTCTGCCAATTCGGGAATTCGTCAGACGTTGAAAGATACTGAACAAAAATATGGTTGGAAAACTTATATACCAAAATTTGAATATACTACCGATAATGCCGCTATGATTGGAATTGTTGGCTATCAAAAATTTTTAGCACAAGATTTTGAATCTTCATCTGTAGTTTCTAAAGCAAGAATTGAATTGTAATGCAATTATTTTATTTTAAAGACATAAACGAAAACTCAACTTCATTTATTTTTGATAAAGAAGAAAGCAAACATATTGTTAAAGTATTACGCAAAAAAGAAGGTGATATTTTGATGGTTACGAACGGTTTAGGTTTTTTATTTGAAACCAAAATCAGTATTGCATCCGATTCAAAATGTACTGTTGAAATTGTTCGCTTTCAACAACAAAAGGCTAAAGATTTTTATCTTCACATGGTTGTTGCACCAACAAAAATGAATGAGCGATTGGAATGGTTTTTAGAAAAAGCTACCGAAATTGGTTTGCATGAATTTACACCCATTATTTGCGAACACTCAGAACGAAAAGTGCTAAAAACGGATCGATTAGAAAAAATTCTGCTATCGGCTATGAAACAATCCAATCAATGTTTTTTGCCAAAAATAAACGAACCCATTACATTCAAAAATTTTATGCAAATAGAAAAAAACGGACAAAAGTTTATTGCACATTGTGAAGAAACACATAAACTATCATTCACTTCACAGATTCATCCCGGTGAAAAATGTATCGTTTTAATTGGTCCGGAAGGTGATTTTTCTACTCAAGAAATTAAATTAGCATTAGAAAATAAATTTATACCCGTATCTTTGGGAAATAACCGTTTGCGAACAGAAACAGCTGCGTTGGTGGCATGTCACACAGTTGTGTTAAAAAATGAACAATGAAAAAAATAGTATTCATCTTTTTATTCGTACATTATTTAGTTGGGGCTCAAGAAATTGCCTTATTGAAATACAATGGCGGTGGCGATTGGTATGCTAATCCGACTTCTTTGCCCAATTTGATTCGGTTTTGTAATCAAACAATTCAAACCAAAATCAAACAAAAGCCTTCTACGGTTGAACCTGGGAGCTCAGAATTGTTTTCTTATCCTTTTGTGCACATGACCGGACACGGAAATGTGGTTTTTAATGATAATGAAGTGAAAAATATCAGAACTTATTTAACTTCCGGTGGATTTTTGCACATTGACGACAACTACGGAATGGATAAATACATCAGAAAAGAAATCAAAAAGATTTTTCCAAATAACGAGTTGATTGAAATTCCATCAACGCACAAAATTTTTCAAGGACCCTTTTCGTTTCCAAACGGTTTACCTAAAATTCACGAACATGAAAAACAAAAACCGCAGGCCTTTGGAATTTTTATTGAAGGAAGATTAGCCTTAGTTTATACGTTTGAAACGGATTTAGGAGACGGATGGGAAGATGAAGAAGTACACAATAACCCCAAAGAAGTGAGAGAAAAAGCCCTGAAAATGGGAGCAAATTTGGTACATTATGTATTTACGAATTAAAATAAAGTGAAATGAATTCAAAAATTATAGCAAATGGAATTTTGAGAGCAATAGGAATACTTTTGCTTTTTTCGATTGGAATTTGGTTTTTGTTTTCCATTCGAACGTTATTTGTGTATTTGATTTTAGCGTTATTGTTGAGCATGATTTGTAATCCCATTGTTCAATTTTTGAAGAAAAAAACTAAGTTCAACAACTTCTGGGCGGTGACTACTACCCTACTTATTTTAATTTTAGGTATTGTATTGTTTATATTATTGTTTGTTCCTTTAATTACTGCTCAAATTCATAGTCTTTCCTTGTTAAATACTACTGATATTGAACAAAAAGTCATGCTTTTGTATGAACAATTTTCATCTTATTTATCTCAAAACAATATCGATTTACAAGAAGCATTTGCAGAATTTAATTTTACCCAATACGTCAATATTACTTTTCTTCCTTCTTTTTTAAATGGATTTTTAGGGACATTGAGTTCCATCGGAATTGGAATTGCGTCTGTATTGTTCATCACTTTTTTCTTTTTAAAAGACCAATTGACTTTTATTACCGCTTTTAAAAAAATTATTCCAATAAGTCATGAAGAAGAAACATTACAATCTATTCAAAAAATAAATGAAATGTTGACACGCTATTTTGTTGGATTATTAGTTCAACTTTTTATTGTGTTTGTGCTTTATTTTATTGTTTTATTGATTTTTGGAATAGACAATGCGTTTGTCATTGCTTTATTATGTGCGGTTTTAAATATTATACCTTACGTTGGCCCATTAATTGGAAGTATTTTAGCAGCAACTTTAACCATGATCAGCCAGATTGGTGGTGATTTTCAAACAGAGATTTTACCCACAACAATTTATGTTTTAATCGGCTTTTTTATTGTTCAATTAATTGATAACAATGTAAACCAACCTATCATTTTTTCAAAAAGCACA
>JAFLBT010000137.1 GCA_017302935.1 Flavobacteriales bacterium
TTTGTGAACCCGCCCCATAAGCAGTCATCGCTAAGGCTTGTGTTTGTTCGCTTTTCTCTCCAACGGCTAACCCAACTCCAACCGCACCGGCTTGTTGAAGAATTCCGGCACTCATGCGTTGTTGTCCGTGATTTAATAATGCATGAGCAACTTCGTGCCCCATAACCGTGGCTAATCCACCTTCATCTTTTGTAACTGGAAGAATTCCTGTATAAACTACTATTTTTCCGCCGGGCATACACCAAGCATTCACTGCTTTATCTTCTACCAATTTATATTCCCATTGATAATCTTTTAAATACTCAGGATGACCAACGGCTGCCAACCATTTTTCAGCCGCTTGCTTAATTTTTATACCAACCGTTTCAACCCGTTTTGCATCAGTTGTTCCCGTAACTACTTTATTTTCCTTTAAAAATGCATCATACTGTTGAAAAGCACTTGGAAAAATTGAACTGTTATTTACCAATGCCAATGAACTTTTTCCGGTTAACGGATTAGTAGCACATCCCATCGTAAAAACAAAAACTCCAAATAATCCAAAAGCAAAATAGCGTTTCATAATTTTATTATTTAATGATACTACAAAAATACGGTTATTCACCTATAATATGAAGTTCTGTAAAAAATTTATCTACAAGCATACTTGACATACTTGAAACACCATCAAATGAAACAGACTCTAAATTCACTTTTTCATTATCTATTTCAATTGAAGTCACTTTAAAAGGCAATCCAATCAAATTAATTTTGAATCTTTGATAGTTCGTCATAAACTCACCTTCTTTATGTAATTGAATGATAACTTCTTTTTCTTTACCTGTAAAATTAAACGTTCGCAATGAAAATCTTCCTTTATTATAATCATAACCATCTTGAGCATCTTCATATAAAACGGTTTTTTCTTTTCCGAATGTATAATATACCTCAAGTGTAATTTCTTCAAAATCTTTTTCGCCCACATATTGTTGAACCGGATATTTCGGAATAATAGCTCCTTCTTTGATAAAAATCGGAATTTGATCATAATCGGTTGCTACCCATAATTCTCTTTTTCCTTCCACCAATTCATTCGTCCAATAATTATACCATTTTCCTTTAGGTAAATACATACGGCGACCTAAAGCATTGGGCTCTAAAATCGGACAAACCAAAATATGATTTCCAAATATAAATTCATCGGTTCGATACAAGGTTTGAATATCTTCCTGATCAAAATATACCAAAGGTTTTAACATGGGTTCGCCCTCGTTCACATATTTCCAAAACATGGTATATAAATAGGGTAATAATTGATAGCGAAGATTCACAAATTTGCGAGTTATATTAACTACATCTTCTCCAAATGACCACGGTTCTTGCTCGCCATGATCTCCAGAGGAATGGGTTCTGCAAAACGGATGAAACACGCCTAACTGTATCCAACGAGCATACAATTCACCCGAAGGTTGTTCTGCAAAACCACCAATATCAGAACCGGTAAATCCCATTCCGCTAATCGACATACGTTGCATTTGAATGTTGGCTATCCATAAATGCTCCCAAGTAGCTACGTTGTCACCCGTCCAAGACGAAGTATAACGTTGAGCACCTGAATAAGCCGATCGCGTGATGATAAAAGGTCGTTTGGGATAAGCAAATCGCTTTACTCCTTCGTAGGTTGCCCTTGCCATTTGTGTTCCATAAATGTTATGAGCTTTTCGGTGGCTACACGGATTTCCATCGTAATCGTGACGCACATCCATCGGGAAAGTTTTTCCGGGAACATCCATTACAGCAGGCTCATTCATATCATTCCACACTCCTTTTACCCCAATATCCGAAATCAATTCTTTGAACAAACCGGCCCACCATTCGCGAACTTCAGGGTTGGTATAATCCGGGAAATTACATTCACCCGGCCAAACTTTTCCTTTCATATAGGGTCCGTCGGCTCGTTTGCAGAAATAATCTTTTTCTAATGCTTCTTGATACACCCAGTATTCTTTGTCAATTTTAATTCCGGGATCAATAATTACAACGGTTTTAAAACCGTCTTTGGCTAATTCGGCTACCATTCGCTTGGGTTCCGGAAAATATTCTTTACTCCATGTAAAACAACGAAAACCTTCCATATAATCAATATCCAAATAAATTGCATCACATGGAATTTGTAATTTTCTAAAAGTGGATGTGATTTCTTTCACTTTACTTTCCGGATAATAACTCCATTTACATTGATGGTAACCCAATGTCCACATCGGTGGAAGTTCCGGTTTTCCGGTAAGATGAGTATAATTCGTGACCACATCTTTCATTTTCGGACCGTAGATAAAATAGTAATTCATCTCCCCTCCTTCAGCCCAAAAACTGGTGACGTTTCTGCGTTCATGACAAAAATCAAAAAACGTTCGGAACGTATTGTCAAAAAAGATTCCGTAAGCTTTGTTGTGATGTAATCCAATATAAAAGGGTACCACTTTATACAACGGCTCTTGATCGCGATGAAAAGCATATTGGTCGGTAGCCCAATTTTCAACACGTTTTCCTTTTAAGTTTAAATGTGTGGCTTTATCGCCCAAACCATAATAGCATTCGCCATCATTGGCTTTCTTGCTCATTTTGACGATGTTTCCACCAAACTCATAACTTTCTTCCCAATGAAAACCAATTTCATCATCCAAAATCTGAAAACCTTCTAAATCAAAAATCGATACTTTGGCATTTTCTTTATTGATTTTGCAAACAATTTTACTGGTGGTAATGGTATAAAAAGTTTTATGTTCTTCAACATTCAATTCATTGTATCCGTGAGATTGTCCTTTATCAATAGCATACGAGAAATCCTTATTGAAATAGCCTTTGGTAGTGTAACGAAAACGAATCATACTATCGCGAAGAATCGTAATCTTTAAAACCACATTATTTTCGGTATAAAAAAAGACGTTGTCTACATCTTGATTAAAGGAAATTATCTTAGAAGGAAATTGATCGCCTTTGTGTTCTAATTCGGTATTTGTAATCATACTTTTGGGTTATAATGTTCAAATTTACAAAGTTGAACCTATTTATTTGTTTTTAATTTGAGGTTTTATTAACTCAAACGTTTGCGGTGTGGATAAAATGGAAAACAATTTACTGAAAATAAAAAATTTAGTTTCTATATCTTTTTTTAATCAAAACCATTAAGACATTAAGGTTCATTAAGAATTTTAGACTTAATGAACCTTAATACCTTAATGGTTCAAAAAAAATTATTTTACTTCAATGAAACCTTAAAAACCGAAACTCCCAAAGGTGGTAAAGTCAATTCTGCCGAAAAATCTCGACCATTCCAAGCTTCTTTTTCAATTTTGATGGCTTTTTTGTTACTGATGCCGCTTCCGCCGTATTCCACTTTGTCAGAATTAAAAATTTCAGTCAGTTTTCCTTTGGAAGGTAATCCGATGCGATAATGCTCCCGAACAACCGGTGTGAAATTGCAAACTACAATCAAATTATCTTTGTCATCATTTCCTTTACGGATATAACTCAACACTGCATTTTGATGGTCAGAATAGTTAATCCACTCAAAACCTTCGGGACTAAATTGATTTTCAAATAAAGCGGGATTGGTTTTATAGAGTTCATTCAAGTCTGAAATACATTTTCGTGTGCCTTCGTGATAACCATAATTCAACAAATGCCAGTCTAAACTTCCGTCAAATTTCCACTCGGCTCGCTGACCGAATTCGGATCCCATAAACAATAAATTCGTTCCCGGATGCGTGAACATATAGCCGTAAAGCAATCGTAAATTGGCAAATTGCTGCCATTCATCGCCTGTCATTCTTCCTAAAATGGATTTTTTGCCATACACCACTTCGTCATGCGAAAGGGGTAGCATAAAGTTTTCAGAAAACGCATACGTCATCGAAAATGTCAAATCATTTTGATGGTATTTTCGGTAAATCGATTCTCTTTTAAAGTATTCTAAAGTGTCGTGCATCCATCCCATCATCCATTTCATTCCAAATCCTAATCCGCCAACCGATGTTGGTCTTGAAACCATTGGAAACGAAGTACTTTCTTCGGCAATGGTCTGTACTCCTTCATAATTCGAGTAAACTGCTTCATTAAAATCTTTTAAGAAACTAATCGTGTCTAAATTTTCCCTTCCGCCAAAAATATTCGGTTCCCACTCTCCGTCTTTTCTGGAATAATCCAAATACAACATCGAAGCGACAGCATCCACTCGCAACCCATCTGCATGATAGTGATCCAACCAAAACAAGGCATTGGAAATCAAAAACGAACGCACTTCATTTCGACCGTAATTGAAAACTAAACTTTTCCAATCGGGATGATAGCCTTTTCTTCGATCGGGATGTTCATACAAATTAGAACCGTCAAAAAATCCTAAACCGTGAGCATCGTCAGGAAAATGCGACGGAACCCAGTCTAAAATCACACCAATTCCTGCTTGGTGCAATTTATCTACCAAAAACATAAAATCCTGCGGTTTTCCAAATCGGGAAGTTGGTGCAAAATAACCAATCAACTGATAACCCCAAGAAGGATCGTACGGATATTCCATAATTGGCATAAATTCCACGTGCGTGAAACCGGTTTCTTTGACATAATTCACCAAATCTTCCGCCAATTCTAAATAGGTTAGCGAACGATCTTGCTCCAAATTGCGTTTCCACGAACCCAAATGCACTTCATACACCGAATACGGTTTGTCTAAACCATTTTTATCCTTTCGGGAATCCATCCATTTTTTGTCTTTCCATTTGTATTCCAAATCCCAAATAACTGACGCAGTTTCCGGTGGTTTTTGGCAATATAATGCAAACGGATCCGCTTTTTCAGTGATGATGCCGTTGTTATTGGACTGAATTTTATATTTGTATTTTGTTCCTTTATCCACTCCGGGAATAAACCCTTCCCAAATTCCGGAAGCATCCCAACGCACATTTAATTGATGTTCGCCCTGAATCCAGTAATTAAAATCTCCCACCACCGAAACCGAACGTGCCGACGGTGCCCAAACGGCAAAATAAACGCCTTTTACGCCGTTGACCTCCGTGAGATGAGCTCCTAATTTTTCGTATAATCTAAAATGTTTTCCGGCTTTGAATAAGGCGATATCAAAATCGGTGAATAAGGAATGTGGTTGTACTTGGTTCATCTTATATTTTTTAACCTAGAATGGTTTTTAAGTTTATTTTAAAAAATTCAGTTTATCGCAACTATTCGGAACTTAGAAAAACTTGATTTTTAAATGTTCTTATTTATGATGTTAGTTTTTTTTTCTTCTTGAATTACGACACCAATCTTATATGTTTCAAAATCTTCATTAAACTTATCTCGTGATGCCGTTCCGATTTTACCATATTGTTTATCCAAATGGTCGTCAAACGAGGTTATTCTTTTATCTTTTTTCATAACTTTATAGAAAGTGGTTGTACTTGGTTCGTAATTGAAATATATTTAAAATGGTAGCTCTTCATTAACTTTGGTATATTCGACATTAACACCATTTTCAGTACCTACAAGTTTATGAGGCTTACGATATGATAAATCACAAATTATGTATTCTATTTTTTCTTTGTTATTAATTTCATTAAAATTGTGAACTCTCTTGACAAACTGAATCTTTTTATCTGTTATAATATGGTAAAAGTTAAGAATTTCGTATTTGTAGTAACTTGTACCGTTATTTAATACTAAAATTTTACTGTCCTCAATATAATAATCAAATTTTTCTAAAATTGTTGTGTCATTTTTGAATTTCTTAAAATTCCAATTACCATTCAAAAATTCGATGCTTTTATATGTATTTAAAAAAGTATTTGCATTATCAATTCTATCTTTCATTAATGAATTTTCGTTTTTCAATTCATCAATCTCTTTAGTTTTTAAATCCAATTCAATCAGAAATTTACTCTCACTTGAAATAATTTCTTCTAAACTTTTTGTTTTTTCTATATAATTATCTCTTAATGCAAGATATTTATCAATTCCAATTTTACTATCCTTAGAAATTTTTAAATTCCAATCTTCACCCCATTTAATTATCCAAGTCTGAAAAGCATTCACAAGATTTCTAAAAATTGGAAAAACAAAAGTATATAGTAAAGCGATTAAAAAAGGCATAAATAACTTTCCGTTATTATCCCACCTATTTCTAACAAATTCAAAAATGGATTTAAAACCCTCTGCTTTAATTTGATTATAATCGTTGTAAAAAATTGATAGAGTAATCTCCCAGTTATAAAACAAGAATGCTATTAAAAAAGAAAACAAAAATGGATTTGAAAGTCTTTCTTTAATGTTATTGAAAATATCTTTTATTTTTTCTTCCATTTTCTATTCTAATAATTCATAATACTCTGAATCCCCCGCAACGGAATCACCGCCCAACGTGGTCTGGAATTCAATTCGTAACCCAATTCGTAAACCGCTTTTTCAAGCAAACAATACTTCAACAAAAAGTCGATTTCGTGGTTATAACCAATGTTTAAATTGCCGGATTGAGCTTTTTCGATGTAGGTTTCCAAAAAGACGCCCACAAAATATTTATACAGAATTTCTCCGGCTTTAAACAATTCTTCCTGTTCAAACGGATATTTTTCTTTGTTATTAAAAATCGTCGCATAAATGGCATAATGAAACGAACGGAACATTCCTGCAACATCTTTCAACGGTGGTTGTTTTACTTTTCTGTCGCGAATGGTACTTTCCGGTTCGCCTTCAAAATCTAAAATATAGAAATCATCACCATTTACTAACACTTGACCCAAATGATAATCACCGTGAATGCGAATGCGTTCTGATTTCATCTTTGTCCAATCGAAATCGACAAAATGTTTTCGGACTAACTTCTTATTTTCCATAAATTGATGAGCCAATTCCAACGCCAATCCGTCTAATTTATGCAAACTGTTTTCAATAATATTTAATCGATTTTGAAACTGATACAACATTCTGTTTTTCAACCAAACGGTATAATCGCCGTTGTAAGTGGTTGGCGTAAAAGCAGTTTCGTGAATATCGCTTCCCAACGCAATGTGCATTTCTGCCGTTCGTAACGCCAAAGTTTGAATTCGTAAAAACAAACTCAAACCCACCCAATCAATAATTTCTGGCGGAATTTCATTAATTCGCAATCGCTTAAACATTGCAATATCGGGTAATTTATCGATTTTGATTTTTTTGCGTTTCAAATTATCAAAAACACCGTCAATTTGTTCGAGCATAAATTTCCACGCATCACCTTGATTGGAAACTAATTCTTGCATCAAACCGAGCGTAATATTTCCTTCGGCCAAAGCCAAATTAATACTTCCGGTATACCGTGGTGTATTTTCAAAATGCATTCGTTCCGTCAAAAAACGACTGATTTCATAATCGGGATTGGTGCTGACATAAATGCGTCTGAAAATCTTCAACACAAACGAATCGTTGTAAATGATTGACGTGTTACTTTGCTCCAATCCCATAAAACGAGAAGATTGATATTCTTCTTTTTCAATAGATGAACCTTTGTGAAAAACCAATTTCAATCCGGGTGTTTCTTTTGACTTTACAATATTGTCAAACAACAACTTACGGAAATCTTCTTGATGTAAAGCATCAACTAAATAACCGGTTTGTTTTCCCATCACAACCGGAGCGATTACGGTACTTGTATCCAATTCTTCTTTGGACATAAAAGCCAACGGCATAAAATAATGTTGGTAAAAAGCTTCTTTGAAATTCACTTCCAACAACACACCATAATAAGTGTTTTTCTTCGAAGTTATTTTAAATTGATCAACCACCTCGATGTACTTTAACGTACTCGCTTTTCCACCATACCACCGTTTGTTGATGATATAATTTTCTAAAATATCCGAAGAAAAAACCTTGACAAAATTGTCATCTTCAAAACAAGAGGCCCATTCGGTTTTAAATTCGAATGTACTCGTAAAAGTATCTTGGTTAGTCGTATTCATTAGCGTTCAATTTTAAATAAATGAAAAGGTAATGCCGGATGGAGTTCTACAAAATTCCACTCTCTATCCCACCAATAACTATTTCCGGTAATTAAATCAGTCACCCTAACCGGTTGATTTCCCAATTCTTCCAACGGTAATCGTACCACACCTTGTTTAGGATAATACGGATCGAGATTGCATATCATCAAAGTATGATCAGATTTAGCATCATCAAATTTATAGTACGCAATCAATTGCTCATTATCTGTTTTACAAAAAACAACATTATTCGTTTGTTGAAGTGATGCATGCTCTTTTCGAATGTGATTGAGGCGTGTGATAATTGTAGTCAATTTATTCTTTGCTTCCCA
>JAFLBT010000138.1 GCA_017302935.1 Flavobacteriales bacterium
CTTTACAAGAAATTTTGGAAATAGCCGACCAATCGAACAAAGAAGTGGTGGCGTATTTATCAATGGGTTTCGGAAATCCGTATGGCGACCCATGGAACGTGGAAATCGTAGGGGAGTGGACGGAGAAACTGGCCGGTATGGGCGTTAAAATCTTATCGTTATCCGACACTGTGGGTAGTTCAACCCCCGAAGTCATTGATTATTTATTTTCAAACCTGATTACCAAATATCCCGAAATTGAGTTTGGAGCCCATTTGCACACTACACCCAACAAATGGTTTGAAAAAGTAGACGCGGCCTACAAAGCCGGTTGCCGACGTTTTGACGGAGCCATTCAAGGATTTGGCGGTTGTCCCATGGCAAAAGATGACCTTACCGGAAACATGCCTACCGAAAAATTACTATCCTATTTCACCACTCAAAAAGAAAATACCAACACTAGCCCAATGAGTTTTGAAAGTGCATACAATGAAGCTACGAAGGTGTTTGGGGAGTTTCATTAAAACTGTTGTCTGTTGTCAGTTGTCTGTTTTTCGTCGCTTAGAATTAGGATTGCAATATTTTTTCAATAAATTAGTTCTATTATTGATGTTAATAATAAAAATGTGAAGATACGGGCAATTATATTATTTCTTTTCATTTCAAACTTCTTTTTCGGACAAGGGAGTAAATGTGATGAAGATAAGATTTTGTATGAAAAAGGTATGGCTATTATAGATCTCTTACATGAAGATTATTATTTCTCTGAAAATTTACATTCAACTAATCTAGAGCGAAAAAAGGTTATCCAATAAACGTTTAATTTTATTGTTTCACAGGCTTTGGTTTATTTTAATGATATAATAACTAATTATCCTGATTCAGATTTTTATGTTCTTGCTCTTCATGAAAAAGCTAATTTTGAATATCAACTGGATAACATAAAAGTTGCAAAAGAGATATTTTTAAAAATTTTGAATTTAGAAAATAACAAATGGAAATTTACTATTAATGACAGTCTGATGTCCCTCGCTGCAATCGCAATTGAAGAACATGAATATGAACTAGCTTTTCAATATTTAGATAAAAGAAAGAGTAATGGTCTTTTCTATTTTTGTGGTGTTGAAAGAGATGTAACAGAAATTCAAATGAAAAAAATGTATGATGAAATTCAAGAGGGTTTAAAAAAGAAATAATCAAATTACCATTTTAAAAAGTCAATTACCAGTTCATTGCCAAATTGCCACATTACCCAATTGTCACATTAATTCTCCACCCGAATCTCAAATAGCTTATCCCAATTCTTCCCCGTCACAAAAAGGGTTTTGGTTTTGGGGTTATAAGCAATTCCGTTTAATACATCAATATCAGGATGCTGGGTAACCAATTTCTTCAAATCACCTAAATAAATTACGGATTCCACTGCACCGTTCTTTGGATTGATAATGGCAATGGCATCTTTTTGGTAAATGTTGCCGTAGATTTTACCCTCTATCCATTCCAATTCATTCACGGCTTTAATTTTATTGGCTCCGGAATAAACGTTGATGTGTCCTTCAATTTGTTGCGTTGCAGCATTTAGCGTATATATTTTTTCAGTACCGTCCGATTGATAAAGCTTTTGACCGTCGTTACACAAACCCCAACCTTCAATACGTTTGGCATAATCAAATCGTTTGATTTCTTTGAACGTATCGGCATCATAAATAAAACCAACTAAATTTTGCCAGGATAGTTGATATACTTTGTTGTTTAAAATGGTGATGCCTTCCCCAAAAATAGCTTCGGGATAGCTAACAATTTTATACACTTCTCCCGTCTTATAATTCGTTTTACGCAAGCTGGAAACTCCTTTGATTCCGGTTGAGTTTCCGGCTCCGTTCCCGGTTCCTTCATACAACGTATCACGATGAAATTCTAAACCTTGTGTGTACGCTTTGATGTCATGCGGGTAGGTGTTTACTAAGGTATATTTCAACAACTTTGGCTCAATATTCGAAACCAATTCAATACGATGCGTACTTTCTACATATTCATTTTCAAAGTAAACTAACGCTTTCAGGTTGAGGTAACCCAGTTTTTCCTCTGCTAAGACATATTTAAAGGGCGAAACACCTTTTACAGCTCCAATCTTTTGATCATTACTGAAGAATACAATACTGTCAACCGTTTTATTTTTTGTATTGGTTATGGATAACGTAGCCGTTTCATTAGAAGTAAATTGAGCCTTATTGTCGGTTGTGCTCAATACAAACCATGCTGATTTATCTTTTTCTTTGTCTTCGCAAGCAATAAAAAGAGAAGCTAATAAAATGAAGGCTAATAAGTTATATTTTTTCATGAGGGTAAATCGTATAAGTGGGACAAATATAGCAAATTGAACGAACTATTTTCCTTGCAAAAACATAAAAAGATTGTATATTTGCAACGGCAAGTCCTACACGACCAGCTCCTGCAAACTCCTCCAGGGTGGGAACACAGCAAAGGTATGCGGTTGTAGCGGTGCGATGTAGGTCGCTTGCCATTTTTTTTCTCTTCAATCAAATTTATTATCACCAATTTAATAACCATTTAAGTCAGATAAGTTTTTACTTGTAAATAATTTTTATGTATTTAACTTATGTGACGTATAGGGTAAAAATTAACCGGTTTCACTTTTATTCATTTCTTTACCTATCTTTTACTACCTTTCCTTTTTCTAAATTTGACGAATGAATATAAACTGGAAAATAGTCCACCACCAACTGAAAGAACCGTTCAAAATTGCCTATGGTGTCTATCATTTCAGAAAAGCATTAATTGTTTCCATTGACTATAATGGAAAAATAGGTTACGGCGAGTGTACTGAAATTGATTACTACCACATTTATTTAGATGATTTTGTGAATGATTTAGAGCGACTTCAACCAATTTTTGCCAATTCTCCGATTGAACATCCGTTTGATTTTTTTAAGAAACTAAAGACGTTTTCTTTGCATCCTTTTTTACAATCCGCCATCGATTGTGCGTTTTGGGATGTGTATGGAAAGTTACAAAACAAAACATTTACCGAATTAAATCAATTACATACTAACCGATTTCCCCAATCTTCCATCACAATAAGTATGGATGAGGAAGCCGTTCAACTCCAAAAAATCATCGAATCGGACTGGAAATATTGCAAAGTGAAAGTTAATTCGTGGTCCATTTCCTTACGGGATAAATTAATGGCTACCGGAAAGAACATCAGCATCGATTCCAATGGCAGTTTTTCATTGAAAACGTGTGAGTTTATTCAAAACGACCCACTTTCAGCAAAATTCTTGTACTTTGAACAACCGATGCCGAAAGGGATAGAAAATTATAAACAGATATCCCGTAACAGTTATGCCAATTGGATGGCGGATGAAGATATACAAAGTATTGAAGATTTAGAATTATTACAACCTCATTACAAAACGCTGAACATTAAAGTGATGAAATGTGGCGGATTGACTCCTTCATTAGCTATTCTCCAAAAAGCAAAAGCAATGCATTTTAATATCATGATTGGTTGCATGACCGAATCAAGCGTTGGTATTTCTGCCGGAATAGCCTTGGCTTCTTTTGCCGATTATCTCGATTTGGATGGAGCCAACTTAATTGCAAATGATACCTTCAATGGTTCAAGAATTGTAAATGGAAAAGTGTTTTTAAGTGAGTATGCTGGGTTGGGAATAACATTTTAACATAACCGAGAACAGATAACCGACAACCGACAACCGACAACCGACAACTTTTTCACTATCTTTGCCTTTTAACCCAACCATGTCAAAAGTAATTCTCATCACAGGCGGTTCCTCCGGAATAGGTAAATCCATCGGTACTTTTTTGCATCAAAAAGGCTATGTTGTTTATGGAACAAGTAGAAATCCTAATCAAGTGAAAGATTCCGTTTTTCCTTTGTTGCAATTGGATGTGCGTGATGTAGATAGTATCAAAACTGCCATATCCGAATTGATACAAAAAGAAGGGAAGTTGGATGTGGTCATCAACAATGCCGGAGTCGGAATTACCGGTCCGCTGGAAGAAATTCCCACCCAAGAAATTAAAAACAATTTTGAAACCAATTTCTTTGGCCCAATTGAAGTGATAAAAGCCGTTTTGCCTCAAATGAGAAGTCAACAATCGGGTTTAATTATCAATATTACTTCTATTGCCGGTTATATGGGATTACCCTATCGAAGTGTGTATTCCGCTTCCAAAGGAGCTTTAGAACTCATCACCGAAGCCATTCGCATGGAAGTAAAACCATTCGGAATTCAATTAACCAATGTGGCACCGGGCGATTTTGCTACCAATATTGCTTCCGGACGTTATCATGCTCCTTTAAAAGAAGATTCTGCTTATAAAATTCCCTATGGGAATACCTTAAAAATGATGGATGAACACGTTGATTCCGGTAGTAATCCGGATGAAATGGCTTTTGCCATTCATAAAATTATTGAAACCGCTCAACCAAATGTACATTATAAAGTGGGCAGTTTTCTCCAACGTTTTTCAATTGTTTTAAAACGAATTTTACCGGATAAAATGTATGAAAAAATGTTGATGAAGCACTATAAGTTGAAGTAATTAGTGATTAGTGAATAGTAATTAGTAGCAATCGATTTTGGTGACTTTTCAATTTGTTATTGACATTGACATTGAAATTGACATTGTTTTCCTAATTTTGCAACCGAATTTAAACACAACTCAGATATGAAATTTTTTATTGACACGGCTAACCTTGAACAAATCAAAGAAGCTCAGGCATTAGGCGTTTTAGATGGTGTAACCACCAATCCGTCTTTGATGGCCAAAGAAGGCATCAGCGGAAAGAATAATGTATTGAAGCATTATGTAGATATTTGTAACATAGTAGATGGTGATGTAAGTGCCGAAGTAATTGCCACCGATTACGAAGGAATGATCAAAGAAGGGGAAGAGTTATCAGAATTACACGAACAAATCGTAGTGAAATTGCCAATGACCAAAGAAGGGGTGAAAGCGTGTAAATACTTTTCAGACAGAGGAATTAAAACAAACGTAACGTTAGTTTTTTCTGCTGGACAAGCATTGTTAGCTGCAAAAGCGGGAGCAACGTATGTTTCGCCATTCATTGGAAGATTAGATGATGTTTCTACCGATGGTCTAGCCTTAATTGAAGAAATCAGAGAGATTTATGATAATTATGGATATCAAACAGAAATTTTAGCGGCTTCTGTACGTCACACCATGCACATTGTGAATTGTGCTAAAATCGGTGCAGATGTCATGACCGGACCTTTATCAGCTATTTTAGGCTTATTAAAACATCCGTTAACAGATATTGGTTTAGCTCAGTTTTTAGCTGATCACGCGAAAGCGAATCAATAACAAATTATATAAATTAAAAATGCCTCAATGAAAGTTGAGGCATTTTTTTTTAGTGAAGTAATTTTTCAAACTTTACATCAAAGAGATTGACAAATCCATTGTCTATTTTTCCGTTTTCATCTAAAAGAATTACACGGTGAAGTTTAGTAATTACCCATTTTTCTTTTAGTTCTTCAAAGTCATTCGCTCTAAACTCATTAATATTACCAAACTGATGAGTTTCCAATATTTTTTTCCATTCACCTTGATTATCGTCCATATTAATGGCTATATATTGGTAGGTAGGATTCTTTTTCATGAAATCCAATGCTTTCTTATGAGCAGAGACCATGTGTGAATCTGCATTTTTGGTCCAAAAGAAAACAACAGATTTTTTATTTAAAATAGATTTACTACTGATTTTCTTCCCATTTAAATCAATCAATGGTATTTCAGGTAATTCGTTGCCTTTTTTTAGTTGTTGAATAGATACGCCAATTTTATTTATTTCGTTAATCTTTTCTTTGTCTGAACTCAATTGATTATAACGCTCAAGAAAAATTGCATTTTTATTTGCATCTTGATCTTCCAGCAAATAGGAAAAAGCAATGTTGTTTACGATTTTGTTTCTGATTTTCTCATTTTTAAATAAGGTATCAGCTATGTTTAATTTGTGGAGATGTAATTCCAATACATTTTCTTCCAAATCAACTTCTTTCAAAGCATTAAAAGAAACATTACTCATCATGTGTGTCAAATAACGAACAAATGGAGAATAAGTGGTCAGTAATTTGTTGTTGAAATCAATCTTACCTCTGTGGTTATAGTAATTAGGAGGTAATTGAGAAGTAACATTTTCACCCGTTCTCATTTTGTGAGCCATCGGGTAAATCTCTTTTTTGGCAAAATGATGAAAGTCTAACATGGATTTAGCATATAAGTCAAAATCATCATTCCATTTCAAATTCTCTTTTTTCTTTTCATAAAACCTTTTTCTGGTTTTAAAAGAAGAATCGATATTCTTGATAAAATCATTTACAGGTGAGTCGAACAAATCAAACATTTTGTTTTTATCGTCCTCGTTTTTTAAATACAATTCCATCAAAAAATTGTTCTTTTCATCACCTCTCCCACAAAAAACAACTGACTCATCAAAGTCAACCGAATTGATACGCACCATCAAACTATCATTTTTATCAAAATATACATATTGATATTCCGGTTCATGTTTAAAAGTGTACATACCGGGTGACAATGAATCGAATTGCTTAAAAAATTGATTTTTGTTGTTTAAGTAAAGCGTATCAATCACTTCATCATCTTTCATAAACAACACATAATTATTTTTCGGATTAATAACTTCTCCACCAAAATAGGCAACATAGTTATCATCTGAAAAATCTTTTTTGCATCCTACAATAGATATGATGGCAAAGCTATAGAAGAGAAAGAGTATTTTTTTTGAATAGGCAATCATTTTGTGGCATTATTTGTAACAAAAGTATTTTTTCTAATGTTTAAAGCTTGTTAACAGACAGTTAAATTAAACCTATATTTATTCTAAATAACGGTGTGTCAAAAGTGCTTTATTTTTTCTACTTTTGCAACGCTTTTTAAAAAATAAAAAAAACATGTTGACAGTTTCAAATTTATCGGTTCAATTTGGCAAAAGAATTTTGTTTGATGAGGTAAATGTTATCTTTACACAAGGCAATTGCTACGGAATTATCGGTGCCAATGGTGCCGGAAAATCTACCTTCATGAAAATTATTTCAGGAGATATGGATCCCACTTCCGGTAGGGTAATCCTTGAACCCGGAAAAAGAATGTCGGTTTTGAACCAAAATCACAACATGTTTGATGAACACACAGTGTTAGAAACGGTTTTGATGGGTAACAAAGTATTGTATGCCGTTAAAGCAGAAATGGATGCTTTGTATGCCGATTATAATGATTCAAATGCGGATAGAATTGGAGAATTGCAAGTGCAGTTTGAAGAAATGAACGGTTGGAATGCCGATTCTGATGCTGCATCGATGTTGTCTAACCTAGGTATTACTGCCGATTATCATTATACATTAATGAGTGAAATGGAAGGAAAACTGAAAGTGCGTGTGCTTTTGGCTCAGGCTCTTTTTGGCAATCCAGATGTGTTGATTATGGATGAGCCTACCAACGATTTGGATTTTGAAACCATCGGTTGGTTAGAAAACTTCTTAGCCAATTATGAAAATACTGTGTTGGTGGTTTCACACGACCGTCACTTTCTAGATGCGGTTTGTACACACGTTTCTGATATTGATTTTGGAAAAATTACACATTACTCCGGTAACTATACATTCTGGTACGAAAGTAGTCAGTTAGCCGCCAAGCAACGTGCTCAACAAAACAAAAAAGCAGAAGAGAAAAAAGCTGAATTAGAAGAATTTATTCGTCGTTTTAGTGCCAACGTAGCCAAATCAAAACAAGCTACTTCGCGTAAAAAAATGATTGAAAAATTAAATTTAGACGAAATAAAACCGTCTAGCAGAAGATATCCGGCCATTATTTTTGACCAGGAACGTGAAGCCGGTGATCAAATATTAAACGTTGTAGGCCTAAGTGCTTCGCTTGAAGGTGAAACATTGTTCAAAAATATTGATTTGAATATGGCTAAAGGCGACAAAGTGGTTGTTTTTTCTAAAGATTCTCGTGCTACTTCCGCTTTTTATGAAATTTTAAACGGAAATCTAAAAGCAGATGCAGGCACGTTTGATTGGGGAATTACGACTACGCAATCTTATTTACCGGCGGATAATCACTCGTTTTTTGAAAATGATTACACCTTAGTGGATTGGTTACGTCAATGGGCAAAAACAGAAGAAGAACGTGATGAAGTGTATGTTCGTGGCTTCTTAGGAAAAATGATTTTTTCCGGTGAAGAAGCTCTTAAAACCGGACGAGTTTTATCCGGTGGAGAAAA
>JAFLBT010000139.1 GCA_017302935.1 Flavobacteriales bacterium
GAAGACATCGCTCAAAAAGTCCATCAATTGGAACAGGAGTATTTTCCGAAAGTGATTGAAGAACTCCTCTAACCAATAACCAATTACCCATAACCAATTACCCATAACCCATCACCCAAAAATATGTCCCACGAAGTCCACATCTACACAGACGGAGCTGCCAAAGGAAATCCCGGGCCAGGAGGTTATGGTGTGGTGATGGAATTGGTGGGTTCGCCTTATAAAAAAGAGTTCTACGAAGGATTTCGCTATACGACGAACAACCGTATGGAATTATTGGCTGTAATTGTTGGTTTAGAAAAATTAAAACACCCGAAAACTACTGTTTTGGTTATTTCTGATTCAAAATATGTGGTAGATGCCGTTGAAAAACGATGGGTTTTTCAATGGGAAAAGAAAGGGTTTGCCGGTAAGAAAAATCCCGATTTATGGTTACGGTTTTTAAAAGCGTATCGTCAACATCAAGTGGATTTTCAATGGATAAAAGGGCACAACAATCACCCACAGAACGAACGTTGTGATGAATTGGCGGTGTATGCTTCTAACTTGCCTACATTATCGGTAGATGCGTTTTATGAAAAGGAAGAAGGGAAGTTGTTTTAAACGATAAATTAATTTTCCAACAAAAATATAATATTATCTTTTTATTATACTTACAGCAGTGCCGGTTATGCTAACTACGACATAATTACTGGTAGTAAGTTCAATGTCAACAGTGACACCAACAACCGCATTTGCGTTTAATTTTTCAGCATTGGTCTTAAGTTGCTCAAAAGCTTTTTCTTTAACTTCGGTTACACTTTCGCTAATGGCAGCATAGTATTTTTGAAGATTAAAAGTCATTTTCATCTTTTGAACATTCACTGCTGTACCCGTAACAATACCCCTGTATTCTGCAATTTTATAATCTTCAATAGAATTAGTAGTTGTTACAATCATAGCGTAAATATTTTAAGCGTTAGACTATCCGTGAGTTTTATTGTTACATGTTTTCAACATTATAGTAAAAAAAATTAATAAATAATGGTTTTTTTTACACTATTTAAACGTATAACACCACCAAAAACCCAACATCTTATTTTTTAGTTTTTTCAACAGGAACAGCTACACCATATTTTCCATCGCCAAGTTTAATTTTTCCGGCATTTGGACCGGCAGGAATAACATCTCCAATATTTACCATATCTTCCGGATTATATTTATAAACTTCATGGTCGGATGGCCAACGATAAACATTTCTGCCATCTTTTGGATTATTCGCTGCTTTGGCTGCGATTGGTTCTTTGTCAGCCTTTAAGAAGCTTGGACCAGGGGCTTGAGGAAATCTTCCTTCGCCAAAATTGGTTTTAGGTTTAGCAACCAATTGGTATTGTAATTTTCCTGAGTGATTTCCGCCGTTTAACTCTAAAATTTCAATAGAATTTTGGGTTTGTTTCATTATGGTAACACCATTAAAATAAGGCATTGCAACCGGAGTACAAAAAACGCGTATTGGGTTTTCATCATTCACAACAATGATATCCGCTAAAATTGGGTCTAAAACAATGGTGGCTTTCCCGTTTACCATTTCAACGGTTCCATAATCTTGGTACCAATATTCAGGAGATTCCGGACAAGTGAGTGTTACACGACCGTGGTTTGCAGTAGGTATAATTTCGGAAACAGTTCCGGTTCCTAAAATTTTTCTAGCCGTTACACCATTCGGCGTTCCGCCAACATATGCGTATGCATTACTTACACCGGCATAAGAAAGACCTTCAAAGTATCCACCAAACCGAAACCCAGCATTAGTAAATGCTAGACCTGAAACACCAAATGCGTCCTGATTTTGTGCATCTGCTATTGCATTTACACCTACTGTAAATCCGGGATTACCGGTCGTTGTTCCTCGACCGCTGTAAGCATTTATTGCAGAATGGTTACCTCCTAATGTTGGAGAGGTAACATTCAATTGATGGTAGGATGAACTAGGATTAAATGTGGCTGAGGCATTGTCAACATAGTTGTAACTTGCCATCCAAACATTTGAGTAATTAATGTTTGCAGCTACCGTTGCAGCTCCGGTTGACTGAGCAAAAATACTAGTATATCCGGCCGCCGGGTTATTCGCATATACCCCTGCACCAAGAATTGCTTGTGGAGGTGTGCCTATACTAAAATTGGTTTCTCTTCCTAAAATACCTCCGACATTTGTTGAATGGCCATAAACAGCATCACCAGTGCCGCTATCTACATCAAGTTTGTAGGCAGAAGGGGCAATGTTTATACCTACATTCCCTGTATTACCAATATTAACTCGTTGTACTCCATTAGTTGAAAAATTTAAATTGTCGGCAGCGGAACTAAACATACCGGTATTAGGGTCTGTTTGCCAAGAATAGGTTGGTAATGCAGCTGTGCCCAAAGAATAGGACTGTAATTGACCGTTATTTGTATTGGATATGTTCCAACGGTTAGTGTTGTTGGTTCGGATTCGGAGGTCTTGCGAATCAGTAGTGCCAATATAGTTGGTAGCTGCATTTGTAGAAGCGTTTCCTGTCAAAGACCAATTTGTGTTGAGTCCGGTTGAGATTCTCTCCCAAACACCGGAACTGTTAAAAAAATAAAATCCTACTGAAGTTACATTAATCGTTGTTCCGGTAGCAGTACCTGATGCAATATCGTTAACATAAATCAAGGTTGAAGTAGGAGTGCCGGCCATATTTTGGGCTCTTTGTCGGCTAACTCTTGGGATTAAAATACCATCAACATTGGTGGAAGCTCCGGTTGGGTTTGTTGCCACTACTTCTAAAGTTGAAGCCGGAGTAGTTGTTCCAACACCTACTTGTGACCACGTTAATTCAAAACTACTTAGCAAAAGAAAACAAGGTAAAAGATAACAATTTTTCATAAGCTTATTATTTAAATGAATTAATCAATATAAACGTATGTTAAATTTATAAAAACCTATCAATAAACATGTTAAAAGCCGACAAAAAGTATAATTTAACGACTAAGTTCATAGAAAAGAAGAAAACCTTTGCAACCATATGAATCCTTTCGTGTGGTTTAGGAGATAAAAAAAGTTATTTACTACATTTGAAATAAGAGAAAAGTATTTTTTGGAATTGTAAAATTTATCATTAAAAATTACTTTTGTTATAGAGCCACACGAAAGGATTCGTGCGGTAGCAGGGGGACCACGTTAATTCAAAACTACTTAGCAAAAGAAAACAAGGTAAAAGAAAACAATTTTTCATAAGCTTATTATTTAAATGAATTAATCAAGCTAAACGTATGTTAAATTTATAAAAACCTATCAATAAACATGTTAAAAGCCGACAAAAAGTATAATTTAACGACTAAGTTCATAGAAAAGAAGAAAACCTTTGCAACCATATGAATCCTTTCGTGTTGTTTAGGAGATAAAAAAAAGTTTTTACTACATTTGAAATAAGAGAAAAGTGTTTTTTGGAATTATAAAATTCATCATTAAAAATGACTTTTGTTATAAAGCCACACGAAAGGATTCGTGCGGTAGCAGGGGATTTATTAATACTCTAACACAGTTAATTCCTTTTCAAAAAGGTGTATATGGTTTTAATCTTTTTAAAACTTATAGTGCTAGTCAATTCTCTAAACTAACAAAGAACACTATATTTAATAAAAATGTAAGTGCAAATTTAAGAGGGCTTTATAACAGAACGTTAAATGATTTCATAAGAGCTACAAATTCTTTTATTGATAGAACTCTATACATGAAATCACAAGAAACACTTGTTACTGTTCCAATGTCAATGTATGAAAAACCTCAATAAAAGTAATTATGAAAGCTATATTAGAATTAATTATAAGAAATTATTTTGTTTTTTATGTTGGAGGAATCTCTAGATTCATTTTTTTAAGGTATCTATTAAGAAGAGATATAACTTTAGACGAGTCTCTTTACGGAAAAAAAAATATCGATGGTTCTTCGAATAAAGACGAAGAATTGAGATTAGGCTTTAACAATAGACTATTGGGATTTGTTCTGTCAATACCAATAATAATAGTAATTGTTTATATTATATTTTAAATGCAAGGGGTAATGTGGTAATGTTCCAAAGTTAGTGATGAACAAAAAAGCTCAACTTAACCATTTATGAATCAATCCTTAAAAAAAATTTAAACCTAAAAGGTAAGCCTAACCGCTTACCTTTTATACATTTGAAAATCGATTAAATCGAATGTAATTAAGAAAAGTGACACCACGTGTATCAGAGTTAGTGATACAGGAATTTGTCCCTATCCGTAACGCAAGAACCCATTCGTTTAATTTTAAACAGTTATCCTCACTTAACTTTTTTAAAATCTTATTTTAACACACAATTTCCATTTTCAAACCAAAAACAAAAACCCTATCTTTGCACCTTATTTCAAGTGATAACTCATGAACAAACTTTTAATCGTAGGAACGGTTGCTTTTGATGCCATTGAAACTCCTTTCGGAAAAACAGATAAAATTTTAGGCGGAGCCGCTACTTTTATTGGGCTTTCGGCTTCTTTTTTTAATATTAAATCCGGAATTGTTTCGGTGGTGGGAGAAGATTTTCCACAAGAATATTTAGATTTATTGTCGGATAGAGATATTGATATTTCCGGAATTGAAATTGTGAAGGGCGGTAAAACCTTCTTTTGGAGCGGTCGTTACCACAACGATTTGAATTCAAGAGATACGTTGGTAACTGAACTTAATGTGTTGGCCGATTTTCAACCGAAAGTACCAACCGAATTCCAAAATGCTGATGTGGTAATGTTGGGGAACTTGCATCCGATGGTGCAAATCAGCGTGTTGGATCAAATGACCGCTAAACCAAAATTAGTGGTGTTGGATACCATGAATTTCTGGATGGATTGTGCGTTAGCAGAATTACACGAAGTGATGAAACGTGTGGATGTGATTACCATCAACGATGAAGAAGCCCGTCAATTATCCGGAGAATATTCCTTGGTAAAAGCAGCTGCTAAAATTCATACAATGGGACCAAAATATGTAGTGATAAAAAAAGGAGAACACGGAGCTTTATTGTTCCACGGAAAAGAAATTTTCTTTGCACCGGCTTTGCCGTTAGAAGAAGTTTTTGATCCTACAGGAGCGGGTGATACCTTTGCCGGAGGATTTTCTGGATTTATTGCTCAAAGTGAAAACATTTCGTTTGGCAACATGAAGAATGCGATCATTTATGGTTCTAACTTAGCTTCTTTCTGTGTAGAAAAATTTGGAACGGAGCGAATGGTTGACTTAGAACGCGAAGAAGTTTTTGAGCGTTTAAAACAATTTAGAGCCTTAACGCAATTTGACATAGAATTAGATTAAAATAGTGTGCCTCGAAATTTCGGGGCATTTTTTATATGAGTTAGCCACGAATTACACGAATTAACACGAATTTTATTTAGGCTTGTAATAAAATTCAATAAGTGAAATAAATTATAATCAATATTAAAATTCGTGAAATTCGTGGCTTAAACAAAACGAACTTACAAAGTAAATTCGTGCTAGAAATAACACAACTAATAACTACAACAAAATGAGTGACGCAATCAAACACGAATGTGGAATTGCACTTTTACGATTAAAGAAACCGCTTCAGTATTACAAAGACAAATACGGTTCAGCTTTTTATGGCATCCAAAAAATGTATTTGTTGATGGAAAAGCAGCACAACCGCGGTCAAGACGGTGCCGGATTTGCGAGTATCAAGTTTGATGTGGCTCCCGGACAGCGATACATTAGCCGGGTGCGTTCCAATCAAGCACAACCGATTCAAGATATTTTTACGCAAATCAATGGGCGAATCAACGAAGAGTTGACTCTTCATCCTGAATTTCAAAATGATGTGGAATGGCAAAAAGATAACATTCCGTACATCGGGGAATTGTTTTTAGGTCACGTTCGTTATGGAACGTTTGGAAAGAACAGTATTGAAAGCGTTCATCCGTTTTTACGTCAAAACAATTGGATGCACCGCAATTTGATTGTGGCGGGGAATTTCAACATGACGAATGTTAAGGAATTGTTTGATAATTTGGTGGAATTAGGGCAACATCCGAAAGAATTGGCCGATACGGTTACCGTCATGGAAAAAATAGGTCATTTTTTAGATGATGAAGTGACCGATTTGTATCAAGAATGTAAAAACAATGGATTGTCCAAAAGAGAAGCTTCTCCGGTGATAGCTGAAAAATTAGATATAGCAAAGATTTTAAGAAAAGCTTCCAAGAACTGGGACGGTGGTTTTGCTATGGCCGGATTATTAGGGCACGGTGATGCTTTTGTGTTGCGTGACCCTGCCGGAATTCGACCTGCGTTTTATTATGAAGATGAGGAAATCGTGGTAGTTGCCTCAGAAAGACCGGTAATTCAAACGGTTTTCAATGTACCTTACGAAAAAATACAAGAGCTGGAACCCGGAAAAGCTTTAATCATTAAAAAGAATGGAAGTTTTTCCTTAGAACAAATTTTAGAGCCTTTAGAGAAGAAAGCGTGTTCGTTTGAACGCATCTATTTTTCCAGAGGGAGTGACACAGAAATATACCGCGAAAGAAAAATGTTAGGAAAATTAATTCTTCCGGCAGTATTGGAAGCGATTGATAATGATACGGATAATACGGTTTTCTCCTATATTCCCAATACAGCTGAAACTTCTTTTTACGGAATGGTAGAAGCGGCGAATGATTTTTTAAATCAGCGAAAAAATCAATATATTTTAGATCATCGTAAAACTTTAACCAAAGAAAAACTGGAAGAAATACTTTCCGTTAAAATCAGAACGGAGAAAGTGGCGATAAAAGATGCCAAATTACGCACTTTTATCACAGAAGACAGCAGTCGAGATGATTTGGTAGCCCACGTGTATGATGTGACGTATGGCATTATCAATCCGGAGGATAATTTAGTGATTATTGACGACAGTATTGTTCGCGGCACTACCTTAAAGAAAAGCATTATTCGCATGATGGATAGATTAAATCCGAAGCAAATTGTGATTGTTTCCTCAGCACCACAAATCCGTTATCCGGATTGTTATGGCATTGACATGGCAAAGTTGGAAGGTTTAGTGGCGTTTAGAGCTGTTTTGGAATTATTAAAAGAAAACAACCGCTATAATTTGGTAGAAGAAGTATATAAAAAGTGTAAAGCACAAGAAAAAGTGAAAGATACCGACATGCAAAATCATGTCAAAGAAATCTATGCACCGTTCACCGACCAGCAAATTTCGGATAAGATTGCGGCGATGTTAAGTTCATCGGATATCAAAGCACACGTGAAAATCATTTTTCAAACGGTAGAAAACCTTCATACTGCTTGTCCAAAAAACAAAGGAGATTGGTATTTTACGGGTGATTATCCTACTCCTGGTGGTAATCGGGTGGTAAATCAAGCGTTCATCAATTTTTATGAAGGAAAAGACGCAAGAGCCTATTAAACACTAATTTTTTGCTTTTGAACGACTTTTGGTGCATTTCATCTAATTTTTTTGTTAACAAAATAGCATCCACCTACATTTGTTTCACCATAGCATTAGTAGGTTAAGTTTATGGTAGATTTGGGGCAAAAAGGGTACACTCTGTGTACCTTTTTTATTTTATATCCGTTTTGTATTACTTTTAAAACACGTTCAACAACCCTTATTTTTCATACAATCACCCTCTTTTCCCTAAATGTTAAAATTTAAACCAAAGGACAATAGTTTTTCTTAAAATTGCGTTGTACATTTGTATTTACCATAGTACGCACGGTTAAGTTTATGGTAGATTTGGGGCAAAAGGGTGGAAGCAATTCCACCTTTTTATTTTTAGGCCAATAAAAAAGCGGTGATTATTATATAACCACCGCTTTTTTGTTGCGTTCTATTTTCTTTATTTTTCTGTAGCATATCTACGTGAAACCTCAGACCAATTGATTACGTTAAAAAACGCTTCAATATAATCCGGTCTTCTGTTTTGGTAATGCAAATAATAAGCATGTTCCCAAACGTCCATTGCTAAAATAGGTGTTCCACCGCAACCAACTCCGGGCATTAATGGATTATCTTGGTTTGGCGTACCACAAACATTTAATTTTCCACCTTTTTCTACACACAAAAATGCCCAACCTGAACCAAATTGAGTGGCTCCTGCTTTTGAAAATTTTGCTTTGAATTC